>CBDETH010000007.1:0-19407 GCA_965242885.1 bacterium | reverse complement strand
CGGCCCGTACCTGGAACTCATAGGCCGTGCCATTAGTCAGTGACGACACCGTGGCCATTACGGCCGACGTGGGAACTTCCGTCCACGCTCCCGAGCCCGTCCGGTAGCGGAGACGGTAAGTCGCGGCGGGGGTGGCGGAGACCGCCGTCCACGACGCGACGATCTGGGCGTTGCCGGCGTCGAGCGTGAGTCCTGTGGGCGTTCCGGGCTTCATTCCGGCGGGGGTCATTGGCGCGCCGAAGACCTGCTTAGTGCCCAGGAACGCCGCCGCGACCGTCTTAGATCCCAGGAACATCCCCGTGACCGACTTCGACCCCAGGAACGTCCCGTCCACGCTGTCCGGCGCGGGCGGCGCGGGGGCGCGCCACTGCTGGGACGACGCCGACGTGAACGTGACGTCCACGTCGTGCGGCAACGCGGCCTCTACGGCCGTCGCCCAGTCGTTCAGAGACTGATACGAGCGGCCCGCGATGCCTGTGGGAACCGGCGTCGTGAGATTGAAACTGACTTGAGCCAGATTGTCCGAACGCGACGACTTGGTGGCGTAAGTGCTGAACGCCAGCCGACACCACTTGTCGGTGGTCGGGGAGTACAAGTCCACGCCCAGGTCGTTGCGCGATCCCGCGGGGGAGCCGCCGATGTTGGCGAGCCACAAGTCCGTGTTCAAGTGCAACCATGCCGTCCGGGCCCGGAACGTCGCCTTGACGAACGCGCCGGTCACTTCCGAGTCGGCGTTCGGGACGGTAAAGAATCCCGAATCCATCTCGACAGGATCGGCCGAATCATCCAGCCTGATCCCCGGATTCGATCCGCCGAACTCACGCCCGTGGGAGAGAGTGAGTGTCTGCGAGAGGGCCATTAGCTCGCGGCCTCGACCAGGTACAGGATGTCGTCGTCCTTCGACGTGATGGCGTCGTACTGTGCCTTAGTCCCGCGCCAGATGCCGTCCACTGCGCTGCCGCCGCCGGTCGTCACGGGTGGGACGGCGAGCCCGTCGGCCAGTGCGCCGTGGTAAGTGGTCTCCTCTGTGGACTTGTACAACGCGATCTCGGACGTCCTGTCCACTTTGCCCGAGATGTAGTAGTCGTAGCCCGCGGTGCCATTGTCCACAGTGATAGGCACCCATCCGCCCGCCAGGAACGCGGTGTCGTCGAACAGGATGCGCCAGTCCGACCGGTCCTGAGTCTGGGCCAGTCGTATCACGGCCTGGTCGGTAGTGGTGGCAGTGCTCCCGAAATGGGCGTTAGCGAGAGTCGCTGTGAACGCCACACCCTGGACGTCCAGATTCTTGGTCCCCGCCTCTATGGCCTGCCGGTCGGCGTTAGCCACAGCGACGCGTGCCACGCCCGCAGTAGCGGCGGCAGTGTTCTTGACCAATGTGGTGGCCCCATCGAGATGCAAATCGCGAGTCACATTCTTCAGGGCGTCGATTGCTTGCGGAATCCCGACAGCATCAAGCTGGTCTTCTACGGCCTCGCGGGTCAGGTCGCCCTCCCATTCGAAACTGCCCGTCCCGATTTGCACCCGACCGGTCGAGAACGTGCTGCCCTCATAGAACCCGATCCGGTAGTACGCCCACGACGAGTCCGCGCCCACCCGCTCGCCGGACCATGTGCCCAGCACCCGGTCGTGAATCTGGCCATTCTGGGCGCCCCCGCCGATGGTGTAGCGGAAGCGGTACGCGCTCTGCTGGGCGCCCGTGCGTATGCGCACATAGACGTACTGGGCGGTCGTGCCCGACACGTTTGCGTTGCCGTAGGTCAGGGCCGCGACGGCATTGACCGCGGTCAGCAACCCTGTGGCGGCGGACCATCCCGCCGTCCCCGCGGCGGAGACGTTGGCCCATGTCCGGGGCTTCTCCAGGATCGGGTGCACCCGCTGTTCGACCAGGTGCAAGCGGTCGCGCCCCTCGCGGTCGGTGATCTCATAGTCGGTTCCGCCTATGTCGATGCCCGCCAGTTCGGCGTCGCCCGCCGCGGGGTCGTGTGCGGAGACCGTCGTGCCTCCCCCGCTGCCGCCGCCGGTGGCGTCGTCGCGCCAGCCGGGGGTTCCGGAACTGTTGGTCTTCCAGACCTTGTTGTTGCCGGGGTTAGCGGCCGGGATGCGCCCGGCCCCGATAAACGTCTTGAGTCTGGCGAGCGTGAGGCTCTTGTTCTTGGAGGCGTCGGCCGTCTCGCTCGCGTCGATGACCGGCACGTAGTCGGCGTCGGCGGGAGCGGTCAGAGCGGTCAGCTCACTGATCTTGCGGTCGGTCATCTCATGCCCTTTCCAGTAGCATTCTACTCCCGTCCTCCAGTAGCACGGCATCGCCCTCCTCGTCGAGCAGCGTGAAGCCCGCGGGCACGCTGTCCTCCAGCGCCAGCTTCGACCCGTCCTCGGTCAGGACTATGAAGCCGTCCTCGGTCAGGATGAAGGCTTCCTTGGTCGGGGCCACCCCGCCCGCCGTTGTGCCGGTCACTGTGGCGGACCATTCGGACGGCCCACCCGCGCCGTTGACCAGTAGCTGGACGTCGTAGGACGTCCCCTCGTCCAGCCCGGAGATGTCGTTGAACCGTGGCAGCGGGAGTATCTCGACGGCTGCCAGGGTCCACTGGGCCGTGCCGGTCTCGCGGTAGCGCATGTTGTACGACAGCCCGCCATCGACGGCATCGAACACCACCCGCAACACTGTCTTCTCATCGACAGGGCTGGGAGACACCCGCGGGACGGGGGGAGCGAGATCGGATGTGGTGGCTGTGGCCAGGACAGCCCACGGCCCGGTTGTGAACGATGTACGCGCCCGCACTCGGACCTCGTAGTTAGTGTCCTCAGTGAGCCCGCTCAGATTGATGGAGGTCTGAGCGGTCTGACGGGATGCACCGAAATCCGCAGGAGGGGATCGGAACTGCACGTCGTACCCTGTGGCGTCAGTAACGGCGTCCCACTCCATCGCGAGCGATGTTGAGAGCCGGACCACGGCGGCCAGTCCCGTGACTGCTCCCAGTTCTGTGGTGGCCTCCTCCGATGCCGTCCACGCGCTGTTGGACACCAAGCCGTTGGAGCGTGCTTGGAACTGATACGTTGTCCCGGCCTTGAGCCCTGTGACGGTCTGCATGGTGTCAG
The DNA here is from genome assembly GCA_965242885.1 of bacterium. Classification (GTDB taxonomy): domain Bacteria; phylum JAAXHH01; class JAAXHH01; order JAAXHH01; family JAAXHH01; genus JAAXHH01. The sequence continues at coordinate 16,305 of CBDETH010000007.1, read as the reverse complement.
TCACACCCGAACCGACGGTCCACGACGACGTGCCTTTGATCCGGTGGCGGGTCGCGTAGCCCACGACCACCCCGCCTGTCGTCGGAGCGGTCCACGACAGCAGGGCGGACGTGCCCGACAGCGTGACCGTGAGACCCGTGGGAGGCATCGGCGCGGACGGGTCCGGGGTGGTCGCGGTGACCGTGGACGACCACTCGCTGTCGTCCGCCTTGATCTGGAAGTCGTAGGCCGTCGAGAACGCCAGGTCCGCTACCGTCCGGGTGGTCTGGGTGCCGGGCACCTCGACTTCCGTCCAGTCGTCTGTGCCCGCCCTGTAGCGGATCGTGTAGGTGGAGGGCTGCCGACCGGTGCCACGCTGCCACGACAACGCGATGGTCTGGGAGTCGATGACCATGGCGGAGAGCCCCCGCGGGACTCCCGCGGGAAGCGACACCGGAGCGGTCGCGGTCTCGATGCACACCAGCTCGCAGACCAGGTTGCTTCGAGCGGACCATGACAGACGGCGTTGGAGCACTAGTGCCACCACGTCCACATCCACGTTCTCTATCGGATAGAAGGCCGTGATCTGGATGTATGAGAGGGCGTCGATGGCAGCCGCCGCCGCGCCGAACTCAGGCGAGGCCTGCCAGACCGGGAACCTGACCGTGTATCTGTTCCGAGCTATGGCAGCCCGGTCTAACTGCGCTTGCACCCGCTCGGTCACGGTCGCGGCCTCCCCGCCGAACCACGGTGGCATGACCATCGGGCGGAGGCCCCACCGCTCCACGCTGCCCGCCGCGGTCAGTGTCAAGTTCTCCTCCAGGGGGCGCCCCGTGGTGTAGGTGAGTCTCGGAGTGACGGTTACCTTCAGAAGCTGGCCCTTGTCGGAGTTGTCCACGTCGTCGGCCCAGATGTCGCCGGACGCCGGAGGCACTGTGAACCCGTCGGCGTCAGTGAACACTTCCCGCTCGGTCAGATCGGGGAGCGTGTATTCGGCAGACAGTCGCGTGCCATCGTCTGTGTCGGATTCCGCCACAGTCCCTGTGATGCTGGCCACTGCTCGCGTCCGCCGCTCCCCCGACGTTATCTTGCGAGTGCGGGTGCGGGTGCTGTAGACGGGACGCCGCGATGTGACAGTTAGAGAGTAACTAAATCTTACGACGACTAGGACCCCTCCCGCCGCGCTTGGTCCTATTAACACTGTGCGGCGGACGTTAAATGCCCCCGCGGGCACTCGGCTTCGTGCGCGAAGGGTCGCCGTCGTGGTGGCGAAATTGGCATTGCTGCCAGACGCGGTAGCGCTGACCACTCCTTGAGTAGTCGTGGATGATGTCTCATACCGGACTATGTAGCGTTCGGTGTAGCTCTGAGTGCGCGTCGTGATTCCGGCCGAGTACTCGTACTCGACATCCAGGACAGACGACGCTTCGGAGACTGTCCGCTCGTCGTCGTGCTCGACATCCCACGTCTCGGTCAGTGTCGCGGGAACGGCGGAGTCGCCGTCGTACTCGACCGGCTCCCCGTCCAGCGTGAAGTCGATAGTGTCCCCAAGAGCGGTGTAGTCGAATGCGATCTCGTTGCGTATATGGCTCACAGCGACCTCCCCGCGGAGGGCATAAAGGTCGAAGGGCAGCGCGGAGACTTGTGGCTTGTCCGGGTTCAGGCCGGCGATTGTGAGCTCACCACCCGAGCGATGGCCGTGCATGCCTCCGAGCATCAATGCCAGACGGCCGACTGTCCGGTTAGCAATGTCCTCCTCCTCGAACAGCCCGAGCAGAACTGTGTCGTCCACCCCCAGGAGCATGGGAACGATACGGTCCTGCCACGCCGCGGCGTCCGCCAGGAACTCCCGCATCGGGCGGTTAGGCACAGTCTGGGCAAGGGACAGCCGCTCGGCCATCCTGTCTTTCTCACGGCCCACTAGGTCCCACCTAGTGAGTTGCTCCCGCTCGTCCACCACCCGCGGGCTCTCGCGCAGCCCGGTCCACAGCACCGCGGCGTTGTCCTCATTCCATTCCGTCCGAATGCGGAAGGGCTGCTGCCCGACTAGCAGCCGGTCGTCGGCCTGCCAGTCCTCGTATTGTGTCACCAACGAGCCTGTGCCGGCTATCGGGATGGGCCGTTCCGGGGAGGCACCCGACCGTGACCCGTGAGTCACATCGAAACTGCGCGCTATGTCGGATATGTCGGACCAGGTGCCATCGTCCTCCTGCACCTCGAAGAACATGGTGCCGCGTACACCGGCCATTTAGAACACGTCCACTGAGCCCTGCCGAATGTGTTCGTTGACATCCTCCAGGACGAACGACGACAGGACTTGCCGGTCCAAGTGCAAGTTGATCTCAAGGGTGCGGCGCCCGCCCGCCGAGCTCAGTGGCACCACCGCTTCCGGCCCGGCCTCCCCGATCATGGCCAGCGTCGGGCGTGTGACGATGCCGCCGCGGGCCAGGGCGGGGATGTCCGAGATGATCTTCTCGACCTTCGTCGTGTCGATGCCCTTCGACTCGTAGCGGGCGCGGACGCCCTCCCAGTACTCGCGCCGGTCCTGTGGGCTCCAGAAGTTCGGGTTGCGGATCGTCCTGCCACCCGCTGTCCGGATGTGAGTGGCCGTCCGGTCCACCGCACGGGTAGCGAGAGTCTCCGCGCCCAGGGTCTCCGCCGCGGCTTGAAGGTTCCGGGTCACTGTGGATGTCATCCGCTCGGACGACTTCTCGATCCGGTTCATGCCCTCGTCGAACTCGACCACGACCCCATCGACACACTGCTTGAAGCCCGTGACCGTGCCACAGGCGTTAGTGATAGGCACCGCTATGCCCGACGCGAGCTTGTCGGCGTCGGACAGGATGCGGTCCATGTTCTCGTCGAACTCGACTACCACCCCGTCCACGCACTGCTTGAAGCCAGTTACCGTTCCGCACGCGTTCCGCATGGTGACTAGCAGCCCTTGGGCGAGCCTCTCCGACTCGGACAGTTTCTTAGCAGTGGAGGCCGTGACTGCCTTAGCGGAGTCTCGGGATGCGGATGTCAGGAGGTCGTAGGCCGTCTTGAGCCGCTGTGCCTGAGTACCCACCATCGACTCGGTGTAGCGAGCGAAGGCTATCAGGGCGTCCGCCAGCGCAGTCTTCTGAGTCCTGAGCCACGACTGGGTGGACCGCTCGCGCTGCCGGTCCAGGGCGTCCTGCCGGTCCACCATGTCGGCGTAGGCGCGTACGCCCTCGGCAGCGAAGCGGAAGGTTGCCTGTGTGGTGACCTCCATCTCGTCCCGGACCTTGCCCAGCCCGCGGGACACTCGGGCGGACACTCGGTCCACTGCCTCCTCGCCCCGGTCCGCAAAGTCTTCGAAGGCCCCGGCGGCAGCATCAAGCTTGCCCTCAACGGTGTCGCCCCACCCGCGGAGTGTGTCGCCCGCCTTGCTGAGCCCGTCTCGGACCTTCTCCATAGCGTCCCCCACGGCGCCCGGAAGCCAGGTGAACTTGTCCGCTATGTCCGCGATCCCGTCGAGCAGCCCGGCGAGACTGTCCAGCATGGTGGACACGACCTTGCCGACTACGGTCGCCACGACCCGGAACGCGCCGGTGACGACAGTTCGGAACCGCTCAGACTTCTGCCACGCGAGCGTGAGGCCAACAGCCAGGGCCGCGAGGGCTGCCACCACCAGCCCGATTGGGTTTGCGAGCAGGGCCGCGGTCAGTGCCTTCACCTTGAGTATGAGCGGCGGGATGGCCACGACGGCAGCATGCACCAATGCCGCGGACAGGGCTCCCACTGCCACTGCCGCTCCGGCCAGGATGGGCTGCCAGTTCCGCTTGATGAAGCCTGCTATCGACTTCAAGACCGGCAGCACCTTCTCAAGGGCAGTGGCGATGGCGACTTGAATGCGCGCGCTCAGTTGGGTCCACTGCTCGCGCATGCGGGCCAGGGTCTCGATCTGGGACTCAGACAGGACGGTGTTGTCCCCTATGGCCGCGGTCGCCTTGTCGAATGCCTCGGGGCTCTGGGAGACGATGGCGTTCAAACGCTCGGCCGATCCGCCCAGCAGTTCCTCGGCGGCGAACAATTGCAACGCCGGGTCTTCGACTTGTGAGATGGCGTCGCGGAGCGTGTCGAACGTCTGATCCGGGCTCATCCCCTCAAGGTCCGCCAGCGACACCCCGATGATCTTCAGGGCGTCGTGGGCCGGACCGGTCCCGAGCTCGGCCACTTCGGCCAGCCGCAATTGCATTTCTCGGAACGCGTCGGCCACGTCGTCGGCGTCGCCGCCCGACTGCTTGGCGATACGGCCGAGCCTCTGCAGGGCATCGGTCGAGGCCCCGCTTATCTTGCTCAGATTCCTGATCTCGACAGCGGTCTCCAGGGCTGCCTTGCCGAACCCGACCACCGCGGCCGTGGCGGCGAGCGCGCCCCCCTTAGCGACCTTGGAGAACGCCCCCGCGATCTTCTGGGAGACGCCCCTCTCAACCCGGTCGATGGACGCTTCGACCCGGCCCAGGGAGGCCTCGACCTGGCCGCCGCCTTTCAGGACCAGTTCTACGGGCACCGATGCCATGTCAGGGCCTCCCGCCCAGTCGCCTAGCCACGTAGTTCTCGTAGCCTTCCGTATCCCAGTCGGCGGCCTTCAGGGTCCGCTCGATTATCCCCGTCCGCTGTTCCACATAGACAGCGTAGTCCGCGGCGTTAGTGACCGACACGCGGTCGCGGCCCGACACCCGATGCCCGAAGTGTCGCAGCGAGAACCCCGTGCGGACCGGCCAGTCCGAGCGTTCGATAAACTCGACAGCCTGTGAGCCCAGGTCGTCCAGCACCGCTCGCAGGCTCATCGCAGTATCTCCAGGACCTCATTGACGTCGGCCTCAGTCCACCGCGGCTTAGCGAGCAGATGTCGCACCCGGCCGGTCGGGCGCCGCGGCCTGCCCTCATCCGACGGCAGCCGCGGGCGGGCGGCGAGACCCTTAGCCTCGATCTCGCGCAGCCGTGCGCGGAGCTCTTTAGCAGCGGCGGCCACTTGCGCAGTCCGCTGCCTCTGAGCGGTGCGGGCGATCTTGCGGGCGCCAGCCCTGCTGTATGAGACTTGTGATCCCAACTTGCCCAGGATCACCGGCACGCCTATCGACAGCGTGAGCTTGACCGCGTTTCTAGTGAGTGGCTGCGGTATGCCCTTCTCGACAAACGACGCGTACTTGACAGGGCTGTGTATCCGGGACCGGCCCCGTGAGCCCTTCCGCCGGAAGCTCCGCTTCAATCTGCCCGAATCGACCGGCACCAGCGACGTGCCCGACTTGAGCAGCAGCACGGCCTCATCCACAGCCCTCTGATACAACTTGCCGTCGTGGCGGACAAAGCGTCTGACCCCGTGTGGAAGGTCCATAGTGAGAGTCGCCACGACTAGCCCCGGTCTGTGCAGACCACACTCACCTGGCACCAGCGGGCCGAGCGGCTCACACTGACGGCGGCGGGGTGGTCGGGATACGCCGCTATCACCTGGCTCAGCATCGGGTAGCAGTCTTCAACGTGGGCCAGGATGTCCAGCAGGGATTCGACCCGCTGTTCGATATTAGTCTCGCGTTGTACCGCCAGCCAGTGGACCACCTCCACCCGGTGGGCCATGTCGGTGCCTGTGGCCTGCGCGCCCATGTAAGTGGCCATTACCTTGTCCGGCGCGGCCTGTGTCGGCAATTGCACCACGTCCCACGCGTTAGCCTCCAGAGTCGCTTCGATACGCTGCTTGAGACTCTCGCCCGACACTGTGCTCGGCGGGGTGTACGCGGGTATCCGGCCGTCGTCGAATTGCACGAAAGACACTGCCATTAGCGCATGGTCCAGCAGATCGCATGTGAACGGCTTGTCGTCGATGTTGGAGACCGTGAGTTCTATTGTGACAGCGACCGGCCTGGCCAGTTGCTCCGCTGTGAACGATCCGGACGGGATGACCGACCGGCTGTTGAACGTCCCGAGCGGGAGCGTGAACGGGCTGTTGCGATTGACCCGGTAAGTCTCGGGCCGCGGCGGCGAGCGGTAGGTCACACCGTCCGAGAACGCGTGAGTGACTTGTAGCCCGAACATATACCCGTCGTTGATGCTCGTGTCGAATGTGACGGCCCCCTCATAGAACGTCCAGAACGGGTTGTCTTCCTGTACGCCCGCGGGGAATTCGACGGCATCCAGCAGGGCGACCTTCACAGACCCGTCGGGGGCGTCCACGTCCGCCAGCGGCGTGAACGCCATCTCGACGTGCTGATCATAGATGTACGCGCCCGCCACTAGAACTCGTCCTCGACTTGCACGGCCGGACTGCCGTCGTCCCGCTCGGCATCACCCTCCATCACATCAAATATGTGAGGCCACGTCACTTGCACCCCGATGGCCAGCAGCCCTTCGACAATCGCGTTCTGCATGGCAGACGTCTCGGCGTACAACGGCAGGAACTCGCGTTTGAGCGACTCGCCCGACGGGGCCTGATAGTTGCCCTCCAGGTCGGGCATGCCCGTGAAGTAGCTCAGGGTCTGGTTGTAGTACTCCATCTGCTCCAGCGAGACCCGCACGCCCTCGACGTTCGGGGCCGCGAACTCGGCCTTCTGGGTAGTGTCGGACCAGTGGATGACTTCCCGCGCGTTCTCCAGTGCCAGTGCCTTCTCAAGCTCGGCCCTCGCGTTAGCGTCAGTGTCGGGGTCGCCGCTCAGATCGTACTGCGACTCGGCGTCCTCGGCAGCCTGTGTCACGGTCAGGATCGGTCGGCCGTTCAGGTCCAGCACCCTGCTGTTCCGGGTACCGCGGTTTGCTATCTCGATTGTTGGTGCGGCGATCTCGATGTACTTGCTCGTCCCCCAGATGCCACGGGTGGGCAGTTTCGGGATGACGACAGACCGGTGGGTGCCCGCGTTAGTCCAGTCCTGCTTGAGCCGCTCCAGGCGCCCGCGGCCGGTGTACTCGCCCTCCCAGCCGTAGACTGCCCGTTCGACGCTGCCGCCCTCCGAGAAGTACCACACTTCCGCGGCGTCCGGCCGGGAGTCGTGGGCCTCGACCGAGATAAACGGGACGACGGCATAGAAGCTCCCGTCCTGCAACGGGTACCAGGTGTTCGGGTCGATGGTCTGGACTTCCCCGTCGATGGCGGAGAGCACACACCCGCCATAGGCCGTCTGTTCGACCACGGCATCGAACAACGCCCCGACCGACACATTGCCCTCGGGTATCGACATGAGCAGCATGTTGGCAAGCTGGGTGCTGTAGTTCCGAAAGTGGTTGATGACCACGGTCTCCTTAGCCAGGGTCAAGTGCTCCGAGAAATCTCCCAGCCACAGTTTCTTCAGGGACGCCAGACGGTCGTCACGCTGGCGGAACCGGTGCGGCGGGAACTCCATGCCCTCGCGTATGTCGTCCTCCGCCAGGAAGACATTGAATACAACCTCATCTTGCAACCGCATGAGAGCCCTTCTTTTTCTGGGCGGAGGCCACAGCCCACACCCCGTATCGTACCGCGTCGCACCCGTGGTCGTCCTCTTTGATCGGCTTGTCCTCGCCCAGGATCGCGGCGTTCGGACACCACCGGTAAAGCTGGTGCTGGCGGATCGTCTCGGGACACCGCTTAGTGAACGACAGCATCCCGTCCTCTATCCACATCCTGACCATCGTGATGCCGCGTCTGACCTCGTGCGACGGGAGGCTGTAGGACGCGTAGGCGTTAGTGCCCAGGACGTGGCCTAGCGCTCTGACGAACCGCTTGTTCGACTTGTCCGCCACGGCCATATCGACCTTCCGCCCGCCGACGAGTTCCGCCTTGATCCGCTCGGCCGACTCGAGCTCATTGAGATGGCCGTGAGTCTGGCCGTTGTGGAGCCACTCCTTCATCGCGTACCAATCGCCGCCCTCGAAGCCCCCGAGCAGGACGGCATGGCACCACCCGCTGCTGGCCCAGTCCGCGCAGACCACGACCTTCCGCGGGGTCCCAACCGGCGGTTCCGCGACCCTGACATACGGGTAGACCAGGCCCTCGCTGGACACCCACTCCCCGTGGACCATACGCTTCTTAGCGGCCCCGTGGTACAGCCGCTTGAGACCCTTGATGTAGGCCTTAGTCAGGGTCGGATTGTCCTTGAGCCCGAACGTGTAGGTTGGAACGCCGCCGTCGATCCAGTCCTGGTGCACCCAGTGGAGGGGCGAGTCAGGATTAGTTATCCCAACGAGCCGCGCCCCCGGCACTGAGCACCGTGCCTGTATCTGCGCGGCGAACGACTGTGGCACCAGGGTCAGCTCGTCGATAAGGGCGCCCGCCGCTGTGAACGATCTGGCCCGACCCTCCGACGCCTCATTAGTCCCGAGCAGCGTGAAGTACCGGTTAGTCCCGCGGCCGTTGTAGGACTCCGCCTCCCACCACTCAGCACGCCGCCGGAACTTCAAGCCCGCGAGATGGTGCCACTCGCGGACATACTTGAGCACGGCCCCCGACATCTGGCGCTGTGAGCGGCTGGCCAGGATAAAGTCCTGACCCGCCCACTGGGCCGCGAAGTCGCAAAACCCGAAGCACGTCGAAACGCTCTTGCCGGACTGGACCGGGCCCGAGACTAGGAGGCTGGCCCCGTCTCCCAGCAGGAGATCGGACAGCACGTCCATCTGCTTGGCGGACCAGGCATAGGGCGGGCTATCTGCGACTGGCGCGGACGTGTCGGCCATCGTTGTACCCGAGCCAGGCGGCGTACGCGAGCGAGAAGACTTCGGCGTCCATGTCCAGGACTTCCTCCGGGTTCAATTTCTGCACGGTCGCGTACAACAGCGGAGCGGCGAGCGGATCATCGTAGAACGGGTGTTCGACGCCCTCAACTGTCGCTTGAATCTGCTTGCGCAGTTCCGTCGTCCGACGCTCCGAAATCGGGATGAAAGGAAGGCACTGAAGTCAGCACGGACACCGGGACGTCGAGCTTGTCATCGACCTCCACGCCGTTGCACTCCACGCTCCTGCACAGCCTGTCCGCCAGGGCGGCCAGCACACTCGCCTCGGGCCTGTCGTCCGCGGTGGACAGGAAGGCCTGAGTCTCCACTAGCAGCCGCGCTGTCATACGCCGGAAATTGAGAGTCCAAGTCTCGGGTCTGCCATACTCGTCTTCGACTACGACAGTGTGCTGCCAGCGGCTCACGTGATCTCCCCGTCGATGTACAGGGTCACGTCGAACATCTCCTGCGCGCGGGCCTGAAGGTTCCAGGTGACTTCCAGGATCGCGTCGAAGTCGTGGTCCGTCACGCCGTCGTTCCACACGCACGCCTTGCGCACGCCGGTCTGGAACGCCAGCACGGGTGCTGTGACCTCGTTGGTGTCACAGGAGAACGACGCCTGATTGACCCTGTGGCCCGAGTCGTGGGACGTCTCAAGCCCCGCGGAGACGGTCGTGATCGGGGTGGACGACGGGCTCAGTGAGAGGCCGCCGAACCCGTTGCCCTTGCCCGATATCGCGACCCCGCCTATGGAGAGGGTCTGCTTTGCGCCCGATCTTGTGGTTGCCATGGTTCCTCCTACACCGCGTCCGCGGCGACCGGCACGTCACTCCCGACCAGGACGAAGCCCTTGACCGAGCGGTTCGATGCCGACGTGATGGATATGGACGCTCCGCTCGCTCGCATCGCCGCGGGGATCGCCACCCTGTGGATGCCCAGCTTGGCGGGGACTGACACGTTGTCCGACCCCTCCACCAGCCGGAACGCGGCCGGAGCAGTCGAACTGATCTCGCTCACGACCACGTGCACGGCCTCCGCTCCGGACAGGTCGATGCCGCCCTGGGACGACTTGTTCTGTGCCAGGTCGAACGACGTGATCCCGGTGCCATACCGGCCCTGCCCACTGGCGCCCATCGTGAAACTGGCAGTTATGGGCTCCACGGCCCCGGCAGTGCGCGGTATCTCTGGCACGTCCAGCGGGAAGCAGCAGAACAGCCCATTGCTGCCGATGTAGATGTTGGCGGCCTGACCTACCCGAGCCCTGAGAGCGTCCACGTCGGCGTTGTCGTACAACGTCGATAGTTCGACGCTGTAGCTGACAGCGTGCACTGACGCCTCCTCATCGCGGGTCCCAAGGAACGCCTCGTTGGTGACAGTGGCCGAACCGGCGACCGACGCCCCGAGCACGTTAGTCAGGTCCAGGGCCCAGCCGTCGCCGCCTATGACGATATCGGCCTCGACAGTCCTGCGTACACTCATGATCCGCCTCAGTCCGTCGCGTGCGCGTCGATGGTGAACTTCTGCATCCGCTCGGCCCCGTCGAGCTCCAGGCAGCCGTATTCCATGTACTGCCGCATCACGTTGCCGGGCTCGTCAGTGATCTGATTCTGCTCGGTCGTGAAGTACTGAGTCTCGGGCGAGCGGACGTTAGCAGCCACTGCCCGCATGGTGCCACAAGTGATGTCCCAGACGGTGTTTTTGGAACTGCCGGTCGGGATGGGCGCCTTGGTGTAGCTGAAGATGTCCACGTTCTTCAGGCGGCCCTTGTACCCGCGGGAGGCGAGCACCGTGTTCGACCGCAGCAGATTGTCTGTCAGGGCGTCCCACGAGAGCGACCGGTCAAGCAAGTCCTCAGTCAGCACGTCGAACAGCCGCGGGTGAAGGATGCAGTACGCCGAGCCGGGCGAGTCCGACATCTCAGACATGAGATCGCGCTCCTCCAGCAGCCGCGACCACTGGCGGACCACTTCGTACACCAGGCGCCCGGAGGCCTCCCGCTCGCCCTTGTTGTTGCCCATCGGGCTGCCGTCCGGGTTGATCCCGAGTCGGGCCGAGCCGTCGCCCAGAGCGGTGGTGTTGTTGGGATACCCGCGGATCAGATTGTAGATCGCACGGTCTATCTCATTCCTGATCTCATACGCGGCCCGCGAGCGGTACTCCTCCACGATGTTCCAGGGCGTCTCAAGGATGTCCTCGGCCCCGATGAACTGGGAGGACGACTTGGAGCCGGAACGCCCGAAGACCAGCCGGTCCGAGCCGACCCCGGAGAGATTAGCCCAGCGGCTGCCGCGGGACCTGTCCTCGACGTCCACACCGACAGCGCTGCCGGGGTCCGACGTGGTGGCCGCGGTGTTGCCCGCCTTGTAGGTGAACGTGGGCAGCGGGATGCGAGCGGTCGATGCGCCCGCCACCCATTCCGCCGTCCAGTCCTGTGTGGTGAGCATCCGCCACAGGGAGTCCTGACGGACTTCATCGTAGGTGACGGAGCTGAAGTAGACCATCAAGTCCGCCGTTGTAATGGCCATCTAGACGACCTCCACTTTCTCTCTGCCTGCCTGTATGTCGGGCAGGACCTTCTCACGATACTGCTTCGCGATCTCGCTGTGCGACATCTTGCTGAAGTCCGGGCGGCTGGACGCCTCGCGGGCCGAGGGCGCGATCTTCGACGTGCCTGTCGGGGGCGTCACCACGCCAACGGCCGTCGCCTTAGCCACGGCCGCGGCGACAGCGGCGTCGAGCTCGGCCCGAGTGAACGACTCGGCAGCGGTCTCGGCCGAGGGCTCAGTCTCAGTCTCGGGCTTCGGCTCGGGCGCGGGCTCAGTGACGTGGCGCGTCTCATCGCTCGCGTTCGACTCGGCCCGCATCCAGTCGCGGAACTTCTGGAAGAGGGTCTGTTCTTCGGGTGTCGGGTCACTCATGGACTTCAAGTATAGCGCTGCCGTCGGACTTCAACTCGACGCGCACCCCGAACCGCTCGCGGCCCTTGGCCATCTCGACGCCCTTAGGCCGCATGCGCTCATTGTCCGCCCTGCACCAGTCAAGCATGAGCACCACGTCCTTAGCGGCGGCGTCGGGCTGGGAGACCAGCAGTTCCGTGTACCGGTGCCCGATGCCCGATATCACCTCGTCAGTCAGGCTGCCCGCGTACTGCGCCCATGGCACTTGCTTCGGGAGCTTAGCCTCGAGGGCGGCGTGCTTGGCCTTGACCCGCCCGCGGTGGGCCTTCTGCCGCTCTGCATTAGTGGCAGCCATGCCGGCATTGTACATGTTGGCATAACGATTTGTGGCCCGAGTGTGTCGCGGGGGTGTCGCGGCGGGTGTACCAATAACCCCGAGCCCAGTGCTCCCGCGACCCCCCGTTCACATCTTAGGGACGGGGCCACGGGCGACACACCCTGAAGCCTGTTGCTTACTTTGAACCCGTGGCCCCGCCGCCCACAGTCTAACCGTACGCGATACCATACGCCCCCTTATGGGGGGGTGTACGCGTATGTATGGATAGACGGGGTTCCATACATACGCGTACACCCCCCTAAGGCGCCGCGTACGTATGGACAAGCAGCGGCCGCCGCGACGTGCGGCCCCCGGCGGGTGGCGGCCGCTCATCACATCTGCTATAATGGGACCAGCACCACTTGAGAGAAAGAGGCTTGACGGATGGACGCCTTCTACGAGCACACTCGACCTATCAGACTGCGGAACTCCGGCCCGGAGTTCGTGACTTGCGGGTCCAAGAAAAATGGCGACGGGTGGCAGCAAGTCTTTCCTTCCTGGGAGGACGTGGCTGACTGGCCTAACGTAGGCGCCACGCCGCTCAAGGGCTACTTGATCATCGACATAGACGACAAGGACAAGACGACTAAGAAGAAGTACTTCACTCCCACCCAGCGGCTGGGAGCGCTCAAGTACATTCGGAAGACAGCCCACAACGGGCGCATCATCTCCCACTCGCGCAGCCGAACCCATCCCGACGACCCCCTCCACGGCCACTGGCTCGTCAAGCCCAGTGTGAGCCTCGGAGTGAGTCGCAGGCAGCCCTACGGTGAGAACATCATCCCCGAGAAGTTCGGGACGTTTGTCTGGACCAAGGACAGACCCGAGCCGGACATCCGCTCGCCATGGGCCGAGATAGCACTGGCTCTCCGCGGCATCATGGTGGACGCCGAGAAGGACCCCGGCGATGTCGGGTCCATCAACGATCTCGTGAACGACTGGGCATGGTGGCTGGGCACACAAGGGGCCAAGAAGAAGGCCATAAAGCCGCTGTACGGCCGCAAGCACAGGCGGACTGCCGAGCGGGCGTGGGAGGACGGCAAGGCTAAACGCGAGGGGGCCGCTAAGGCTAGGGCGGACGTCCCATTCTGGGTGGACGTGCACAAGGAGTGGGAGCCCATGGAGACGCTGCTGACCATGAAGATGCCGATAAAGGGGACTGAGCACGGGGCGTTCCCGCTCGGGCTGTCGAATGTCATCGTCGGGGACCGCGGGCTGGGCAAGACGTTCCTGGCCCTGTGGCTGGCGTCCATTGCCATCGCGGACCACGACATGAAGGTCCTGTGGATGGACGCCGAGATCGGCCCGCGGGGGTGGGGTCTCAAGGTCCAGGACTTCAAGTCCATCCTCCCGGTGCTCGGCCGCGACAAGGTGCTCGCCTATCAGCACGGCGGCAATCTCGATCTGGACGACTACCCGGAGCCCCTGGACGAGTCCTGGCTGGTGGTGTACGACTCAGTGACGGCGTGGGGCTGCCCATCGGACGGCGGCAATCCCACAGAGTGGTTCGACAAGTACCTCCAGCCGCTGCAGGACCGCGGGTGCACCACTGTCTTTATAGACCATCGCTCCTACACCGAGACCCGCTTCCAGGGCAAGTCGATGGTAGGCGCGGGCGCCAAGGACCAGCGCATCCAGGGCAACATCGCCGGGGTGGAGGCCGTGTCAGAGTTCTCTCCCGGCAAGGGCGGCAAGCTGAGACTGATCAATGAGAAGAACAACTGCGGGGCCCTGGCCCTCGGCCTGGGCGCCACAATTGGGTACGTCGAAGTGACCCCCGGTTTCGAATGGTCGTTCCGGCCCGCCACCGGGCTGGAGACCCCTAAGACTGAGAGGGTCCGGCAGTCCCCTGCCGACGTGTGGGACGATCTGACCCGGACGCTTGAGCTCCGCAAGGTCGAGTTCCTGTCCATGAGCGACTTCAAGGTGCTAGTGCGAGGCACTCAGAGGAAGAAGGACGACATGGCCTCTAAGATGGAGCAGCGCAAGATGATAGGCGTGGTCCAGGTGGGCGTGTCTAAGCAAGTCCGACCCCTCCCGCGGAAGGGCTGGGGGACCGAATGATCTCCTTAGGTGGTGCTAAGGACGCCGGGGGCGGGGACCATCCGCCCCGCTCCCGGCAATCTCTCCGGAGGGCCGTGCCATGGCCCGACGATTTCGGCGACCTGCCGACAACAAGAAAGGAAGAAACATGAGCACACCTTCTATGCGGACCCCGCAGATGGACCGGGCGATGTCCCGGCTCCGAGAGGACCTTGACGACGTTCACGACCATCTGCGGCGCGAGTACGACGACCGGACCTTGACCCTGCCGGTGCTGTTGCAAGCGCTGGAGCTGGTCGATGCTCGGCTCGAGACGGCCGATGGCTCAGAGGAACACGACGCGGTGTTCCTGGATGGAATGGGCCGGGGCTATGACATTGGGAGGGCAGCACAGTGAACCTACGGCGCACTAAGGCCCTTGACGGCCTGATAGACGATCTCGATGAGATCAGGGTCGTGCTGGAGCGGGCCTATCCCACGGAGGACGTCTCACTGAGCGTCCTGCTCAAGGTAAGGGAGATGATCGACGATGCCGAATACTGAGCACAACGGCCACAGGACCGAGACCGAGCGGTTGCGCCGTTTCCTTCACGACTTGATCGACCTTGTGGTGGACACCCTGATCCACCTGGACGAGCTAGTAGAGAAGGAACACGGCGATGGCTGAGCACGACAATCTGCCGGCCCTGGTCGCAGAGATGATCGACAATATCGACGTCCTGATCGACGAGCTTCTCCGGATACGGGAGATCGCTAGGGAGGGGGCCGTCGATGGTGAGCCGTGAGTACTATGAGCAGTACATCTGCGGCTGGCCCGAGCACCGCGACTGCTCATGCGAGCTCTGCCTGGCGGACGACCGCGACTACGGCAAGGGGTGGCGGGATGATGTAGACTAGGCATCCCAGTTGATGGCTTGGCTGGAGACGACGCCCCGGGGTTGCTCCCATCCCCCCGGGGCGTTGTCGCGTCTATGTTGAATTTCGTGTCGTATCAGAGAGGGGTCATATAGGCCTCCGAATCCCGCGACGGTACAAAGGTACCCTAGGCACGCTCCTGTGGCCGATATGGGGCCATACGGGGCGTCTCAGAGCATCCTGAGAGACCGCACCTAGGGCAGCATATGCACGGTCTGCTGTTGCACTCGAACGCGTTGCACGGCCGGCAGTCACTCATCGTCCGCGCGCCCCGCGTCGGGGTCCAGCACGAGGCTCAGGGTCTTGTCCCCGGCCTTGTAGCGGCCGACCAGCGGCAGCCCGGAGACCCCAGCGAGAATCTTCCGGTCCGCCTCTGAGAGGGCTATGCGGACTTCGTAGCTGTCACGCTCGCCCATGGTCAGTCAGTCCTGAGCGGACGGCTGTGCTCTGCCAGCCACTCCCGTACTTCGATGACGACCATGCCGCCCGCCAGGACGACACACGCCGCCGCGGCGTTGCCGGCGAGCGCAAGGCCCGCGACTGCCAGCAGCCATACGATTCGGACAATCTGCTCATACTTGCTCATTTCTATAACCTTTCTAGGGTTGCCGTGTCATGACGTGGGAAACAAGGCCTTGCCGTCGGACAGCCTGTAGGGATAGATGCGGTCGTCTGTGCTGTCCACAACCCACATTACGGTGCCATCGGACCAGATGCCCCAGGGGTTAGCGTTCAAGGCGTTCAGGTCGATGTCCTTGGACGAGTCGCTGGCCTTGGTGGCGAGGGTGTACGCGTACAACTTGTCGCCGGCACGGGAGGGGTCGTCCGCTACCCAGATCGTCGTACCGTCGCTCCACGTCCCGCCGGGAGATGTGCTGCCTTCGGGAAGGTTGGTAAAGGGATTTATGCGAGTCAGAGCTAACGACTTTGACATGACGAAGGCTCCGGTGGCGAGGGTGTAAGCGTTCATCTGGTCGGACCCGCTGTCCGCCACCCAGATCGTCGTGCCATCACTCCAGACGCCTTGCGGGTTACCGCTAATGGTGAACTCTTTCGCCGAGTCGCGGGCACCGGTGGCGAGGGTGTACGCGTACAGCTTGAAGTCGCGAAAGTCCACCACCCACACGGTCGTGCCATCGGACCAGATTCCCAGCGGGTCGTCGTTTGCGGAGGCCAGATCGAACTCCTTAGTCGTGTCCCGCGCCCCGGTGGTGAGCGTGTACGCGTACAGCTTGTCGTCGGTGTTGTCCACCACCCAGATCGTCGTACCGTCGGACCACAGCCCTCGCGGGTCGGCGTTGTCACTGTGCAGACTGATCCACGTCGTCGGGAGACTGTTCGGTGTGCCCGTCACAGATGCGGACCAGTCCGAGTTGCCCACGGAGTTCTCGG
>CBDETH010000006.1:0-20764 GCA_965242885.1 bacterium | reverse complement strand
AACGTCCGCCGGCTACACTTCGCAGCCTTCCCGGAGGGGGAGTCCGCCGGGCTGCCACAGTTCACGGGGGAAGTCGTTGTCACGCTCCGCCTGGCCGCGGACGTGGCGCGCGATACCTTCCGCTGGAACGTCCAGATGGCTGTGGACGGGGCTCCAACGGAGGGAACGGTCTAGCCCTTGCGGAGCATCGAGTCCCTCCAGTCCGACCTGGAGGCCGTCTTCTCGGACGACTTCCATGTGGTCCGGCGGGGAAGGTTCGGCCGCGTCAAGTCGGAGGAGTCCGGCCGGGTCCAGGTCACGTGGGCGGGCATCGACCCCGACGACAGGACCATATGGTTTGCGGTGGAGGTCATTGAAGAAGAGAAGCACTTGCTGGGCGACCGCTTCCTGAAGGCATGGGAACTGGTCCTGGCATCGGACTCATTCTCGGGCCAGATACCCGACAGTGTGTCCTACGGGGAGCCGCCCATCGGATCGTCCCGCGCCAAGGACTATGTGTTGTTCCTTGTCAAGTCCAACGAGTGCCTGGAGGTGCTCAGTGGCTCGGGTTGACATGTCCGACGTGCTCCGCGAGACCGACAGACTGGTCCAGCAGGGCAAGGAGGAGATAGCCCGCTCCACCGTCAAGGTGCTCAGGAATCGGCAGCGGTCGTACTGGCCGGTCGATACGGGGCTCTCAATCAAGGCGTGGCTCATCCGTTCCGTTGACGAGAGGGGCTTCACTGTGGAGAATCCCGTGGACTACGCGATCTTCGTAGAGGCCAGATGGGGGCTCCCGGACCAGCCCTACCCGCGCCGGCCGGGCCGGTCAACGGTCGAAGACAACATCGAGTCCATCGTGAGGAAGGTCAATGGCCGTCTTACGAATTAGGGCTCTGATCTCCAACGAGACGGAGTCCGGCTTGGACGAGATCGAGCAGGACGCCGCGGAGACCAGCGACCGGATAGGAGACCGGCTGGGCAATGCGATAGCAGGCGCGCTTGCTGTCTCAATAGCGGCCACGCTGGATGCTGCCTTCGACAGGCTGGATGAGTTGGAGCGGAGAGCCCGCAACGTACAGCTCCAGACTGGCTTGCTCTCCGAAGACGAAGAGTTGCTGAGATCGAATCTCAGTGGTCTGGGTTTTCAGGAGGAAGAAATCAAGGCCGGCATCCTGTCCGGTCGCGCCTTCGACCTTCAATACGGCCGGGACGGGGATGCCATCACCGGGGCCGAACTGCCGCTGGTGGCCGCCCAGCTTCAACGCGCGGGATTCAACACGCGATTCCTGCCACAACTGGCCAGTGCGTTCGGCATTGAGGACCCGGACGAGTTGGCGCGGCAGCTTGCCGGAGGGTACTCGATAGGCGTCCAGTCGGGCATCGACTTCGAAGAGTTGTTCTCGGAGATAGCCGACAATCCACAGGTCTATCAGGCCGCCGGGTCCATACCGCAAGCGGTGGACTTCCTGGCGCGGCAAGACCTCATTCCCAGTGAGACGACAATACAACTGGAGCAAGGGTTTCTAGAGTTCCCAGGCACTCCGGTGTCTGCCGATCTGGCCGATATTTACGCAGGACTCCCAGGATACGCGGACCGGCTGGAGGGCCTGGAGGCGGACTTCGTGGGAGGGCTGGGCCTCGATATCGTCAGCAGCATTCCGGGAGTCAGTCAAATACCCAGAGTCGCATACGACGGGACTACTCCGCGGCCGGGGTCGCAAGACTTCAACGCTCCCCGAGGACAAGTCCTAGTGGACGGTATCCCGGTGGGCCAGCAGGAGAGATTCGACGCCCTTGAGAGCAGAGCGCAGGCGTTCACACGTGCACGGTCCGACATGTCCGATGCCACTAGCCGAGAGGCAGACTTAGCGTTCCAGATCGACACCATAATCACAAGGATCGAGAACCGCAATCGGAATAACGCTAACCTTCCAGCGGGGATAACCTACGATCCCGAGAAGGCCGCTGCTGCGAACGAGGCCGACTGGCGGAGGATCGGGATACTGACCGGCGAGCTCAACGAACTGCTGGGAGGCTAGACGATGCCGGCCAGGACTCAGACCAACTACCGCTTCGAGGCCGATGAAGTCGGCGGGGGGACGTACCGCGACCTGTCACAGAACGTTGAAGAGTTCGACGTGTCCTATGGCACCGACGCCGAGTCGGCATCCAGCGACGTCCGGTTCCGCACTGCGCGGGGCCAGGTCCGACTGCTCAACGACGGCAGTGTCAACCCGTCGGGCGCCCTGTCCGTCCGGCTGGTGGACCCCAGGACGGACCGGATCGCGTGGGAGGGCCGCGCCGTTCCGTCCGAGCACGAAGAACTGCTGTCCCCGGACTTCATCTACTGGGCACTGGAGGGCCGTTTCGCGTTCGACTTGCGGAAGGTGAACGACTACTTCATCGCTCCGCAGAGCAACGTTGGAGAGCTTGACGAGACCACATTCCTGGCCCCGTCCGACTGGGGACAGGCGGAGAGTTCGACCTCGTACATCGTCGGGGAGATGACCCCGGCCCAGTTGTTCAACCGGCTGGCACCCGTCTGCGGCGGCTTCGCTCACGAGGCTAACGACGGGGTGGTCGAGTTCACGAATCTCAGGCAGGCATTCGACGCCGACCCGCAGTCCGCGCTGACGGCCGATCTGGAGCCGGAGTCGCGGAGCATCTCATACTTGAACAGGCAGACTGTCAGATCGGAGTCTGTTGTACGCGCGACGAACTATGTGCCCGACCCGGCGGAGCGCACTGTGGGCATAACAGAGCTGAGATACGGCCCCAACCCCGTGAGTCCACTGCTGTCCTACAAGCCGTCCGCAGACCGCACCCTCCGCATCGACGAGTGGGTGGTGCCTACATCGCCGGCGGATGTGAATGTGGCCCTCCAAGGCGGCGGCGGAAGGTTCGGCCGAATCCGGGCTCCCGTATTAGGTGTAGCCGGCATAGCCGAGTTGTTCTATGTCCCATTCATCCCCGCGGCGGGGAACCGGCTGGACACCAATTTCGCGATACTCTTCCACGCCAAGGTGTCGCGACTCCAGCCCCACGACTTGCGCAAGGCCAAGTTCACTGAGTCCGCGGAGACGTTCGGATCGATTGACGCTAACCTGGCCCCGTGGGCCACTGCCAAGGCGTATCAGCGGGTCATACGCCCCTACCTTGAGATCAGATCCCAGCCCCTCCGCTTCACGACGGTCGAGTACTCCGAGGCACAGAACGGCGCGGCGAACTTGGATGCCGTGCAGAACGTCCAGCCCGGCCAGACCGTCCTGATCGAACTGCCTAAGCCCGACGGGACGACGGCCGTGTACAAGACCCTTGTGCTGGCCGTCCGCATCTCCTACGGCCGCGACCGCATCCCGATGCGGCGGATAAGCGGGGTGTCCACGGTCGTGCGCGCGACGATCAAGGCCTTCGATCTGGAGGCCTCCGCCTTCGGCCCATTCGACGGACGGGTCGAAGTGTCGATAGACGACCCCGACGCCGATGCCATGACCTACTGCCGCTACCGCAAGGTCGGGGACACTTCCTGGACGGCCCTTACGGCCCTGGCGCAGGCCGACGAAGTGGTGTTTGCTCTCGACGGCCTGGACGCGTCCACCACCTACGAAGTCGAAGGCGGGCTGGAGTCGGACTACTCCGACGCCCTGACCGACGCCTTCACTACTGACGCCAGCCCCGAGGACTTGCTGGCGTGCACATTCGACCTGGTGGACGGGGAGGGCGACGCCCTGACCGGCACGCTCCGCGGGTTCACATTCCTGCAGAAGTTCGGGACGTTCCTGGCCCTAGTGGATGAGACGGTGTACGCGTACAACGCGAGCGGGCGGTTCGTCCGGGCGACAGCCCTGCCGGCCTCGACGACCACAGCCGGGCCGCCAGCAAGGTTTCCCAATATAACTTCGTCGGAGGGCCGGAGCATCGATTCAACTCTCCGGGGGGCCTCCCGCACGGGGATATCGAACGGTCTGGCGTGGCTCGACCGGACTGAGAACATACCGCAGAAGGGCTTCCTGGCCCTGTTCAACCCGGTCAACAGCGACGACGTTCCCATACTGTCGGTGTGGTATCAGTACGGCCCGTCGTCGGACGACTACTTCGTGCAGTGCCGGTTCACCTACAACCCGAACACGTCCGAGATCGAATGGCTCGATTTCCGCCCGGCGTTGTGGTCCCGTAATGAGCTCACTACAGAGCTCCCCCGCGACTCCGACGACTTGTTCGTGGGAGGCTACGTGACGGCAGACGACGGGGACCGGGAGACTGTCGCGAGCATCGGTCACGACGGGTCGGACGAAGTGGAGTGGCGCGGGGACGGGGACAGTGCCACGTGGGACATGGACCCGCTGGACAGCATCCGCGGGGTCGCGGTCACACAGGACGTCAACCGCTTCTATGTGGCCGACGACGACACTAAGCGGATATGGGCGTACGACCGGGACCAGACGGAATGCGTGACACAGGCGATAACCCCGCTGCTGTCCGCTATCACGGTCAACTCGCGCCGCATCCGCGGGTTCTCGCCGCGGCGTACCACCTACCGCGGTTTCGCCACCCCGACAGACACCATGGGCCGCTCAGTCGTCCTGAGCCAGTTTCCCAATTTTGAGACATGGGCGGGTCCGTACCGAGTGAGCGGCATACCGCTGCTGCCGCGCTACGAGGTCATTGTCGAGTACCCGTCGCAGTTCACGGTCACCGCGGGGCTGGTCCCGCAGCCTGACTTCAAGTCGGCGCACACCTGGAAGGTCAAAGTCGTCGATCCGGTGTCTGAGGCATCGACCACTTACACCGTGAACGTCTATCAGGACATAGACCGCTCTGAGCCTGTCGTGCCACTGCCGCCCGAGCCGCCACCGAAGGAACTGGTCACGGGCTCCCTAGCCGTGAGTCCCACATCGATAGTGTCCGGCCAGGGCGCGGCGATCCTGCGCTGGACAAGCGAGGGCGACCGGGCAATGGCGACCGTGGACAAGATCAGCGCCAACACCAACACCGCGAGCGTCGTTGAAGCGGACCTGGGAAAGGGAGCGGCCTCGGGCTTCGTGTCTGTCATGCCGACCGCGGAGGGGAACCACTACTACCGCTTGCGGGTCCAGCGGACAGGGGAGTCGGACTTCTACGCCCGCGCGACACTGACTGTGACGGCCGCTCCCACAGGCACCGGGATAAGGGTAATCGACTTCCCGCCGGTCAAGCTCGAAGACGGTACGACAGTGAAGGACCCTGTGCCCGAGGGAACCAAAATAGTCTTCCCGAGGCTCGAGCTCGAAATCGGGGAGACAGTCACACTGGACGACAAGTCCTTCACCAACGGTGGCACGGCAGAAGTGCCTAAGGGCATAGGCGACTGGACGCCAATAATGAAGGTCCTACGGGGGAGCACGGTCGTCGCGGCGGCGAGATACCGGATATCCCGCCGAGCTCGTGTGAAGACCATCGCAGAAGAGCCCGACGTACCGCCGGAAGAGAAGCCAGTTGAGACAGAAGTCACGCGCGACCCCGCGAAAGTCGGCCTTCTAGTCAATGGCGGGATTCAAGGGCTGACAGTCCAGACGGGAACATCTGTCAGATTCACGGTCACCTTCTCAGGGTCGGTGAACTACGTTCGTCTTTCCATTACGACGGGTGGCAAGACTCTCTACATATCCCTTCCCAGCCCCAGCACTATCACCCGGACCATCCAGAGGACATCGACGATCAAAGTCATCGGGTACAACGCCGAGCGCAAGGCAGTAACCCAGTCGAGTTCGATAACGGTAGTCACCACGGCAGCACCAATTGATGACCCCGAGGACGAGAAAGAGCCTCCGAAGCCGGTGCCACAACCCACCGGCGGGATATCCATAGCCGGCAATCCAAGCCTAGTGCTTGAGGGCTCAAGCGTGAATGTGGCCTACGCCACATTGAATGCTGTCTCCGCGACCCTCTCGACCAGCCGCGGGCTGATAACCCTTGGTCAACGCGGGCTGCCGCTGTCGAAGGGCTTCGTGCTCGACACTCCCGCCAGTGCCATTCGCTACACCCTCACGATGGTAGGGGCGGACGGGTCGATAGTGAAGGTCCGGACCAAGAGGCTGCAAGTGCTGGCCCTCCCCGACGCGCCCAAGGTAGATGCTCCCGAAGTGCCACCGTACAGCGGTCAAGTTCGGCTCTCGATAACTTCTGCCGCCGATTCGATATCCGTTACCGATCTGGCCGACGGAGCGTTAGTCATAGCCGGCCGCAATGTCACGGGGTCGAAGGCGACTGTGTTGGTGAACATGCTTCGCGACAACAAGGCCCTTGCTGCCCGGACGTTCCAGGTCCGGCAGTTGACGCTCCAGGGTTTCGCCCTCCCGAACCTGGTGGACCTGGCGACCGATCAAATGGTGGAGTGGCCCGTGGGGCGCGTGAAGAACGCCAGTCAGCTTGCTAACGCAACCGTGGCCGGCGAACGCTTCATAGCCCCGACCCGTCCGAACACCGGGCTGTACGGCGACTTGGTGTACAGCTCGGGATCGCGCCCGGTGCCCAGCGATCTAGTCAACGACCGTACCGTTGCGTACCGAGCTCGGCCCAACCCGCTCCGAACGCGCATGCTGGGAACCGGATCGGTCACCACGCTCACGAATGACCCGTTCGTGCGCCGGGCGATCTCGAACAGTTTCTTCCGCGGGGGGTCCTTCTCAAGCATTGTCCGCGCATCGCGGGCGCTCTCATTCGGGTCGATAACGGCAGCGTGCTGGGCATCATGCAATCTCCAGTACGCTTCCGCTCTCAACGCAATCATCGCACGGCAAGTGAATGCGCTGTCCAATCTCACACTCCAGTACGGCATACGCATCCTGGAGAGCGGAGGCAGCTATGTCGCAGGCAACAGGCTGGTGTCTCTCAGCAATCTGATAAAGGATGTTTCCGTAGTCTCACAGACAGCTTTGACGACCATCTTCCGATTCGTGTCGGGCGTAGGGACAGTCCTGCTGTTGAACGACCTATTCCAGATCGGTGGACAGACCCTGACGATGACGCCTGACGCTATGGTGACGACGCTGCTTCTGATAGACAACGTATTCAAGTTCGGCGGCTTGACCGAGTTTCAAGTCGAGAGGGTGCCGCGGACAACCCCTCCGACGTACACCACAGAACTGTGGACTTCCCCGCGGGTCGAGTACGATCAGAGCAAGGTCTACAATCATCCGATCCGAGTCCCAGTGCCGGTGACAGTGCATATGGGCAACACAAGCTTCCGCGGCAACATAATCACCAAGAATCAGAAGTTCGTCGAGCTCGACAACGAAGGCAATCCCAAGCCCAATCCCATAACGGTGCCACTGCCCGAAATGAACTTCCCGGCGGACATAGGGGCCCGGCTAGACCTCTTCATCGGCGGGGCTGGAAAGCTGATTGAGGAGACGTTCTCGGGCATCCGGCTGGCCGCTCTGGCCGAAGGCGAGATACTCAGTTTGATCTAGACGCGACAACGCCCCGGGGGATGGGAGCAACCCCGGGGCGTTGTCGCCAGTCTGTTTGTGAGTGTTGACTGGATATGTGACCCTAGTCTACATCATCCCGCCACCCCTTGCCGTAGTCGCGGTCGTCTGCCAGGCAGAGCTCGCATGAGCAGTCGCGGTGCTCGGGCCAGCCGCAGATGTACTGCTCATAGTACTCACGGCTGACCATCGCCGTGTTCCTTCTCTACTAGCTCGTCCAGGTGGATCAGGGTGTTCACCACAAGGTCGATCAAGTCGTGAAGGAAGCGGCGCAACCGCTCGGTCTCGGTCATGTGACCGTTGTGCCCGCTCATGGCAGCCTCTCCGACGTCCAGATAGCGTACTGTGCGAAGGCCTTCGCCATCCACCGCGGGACAGCCTTGCCCCGCTTGCACTTCGACTGCCCACAATCACATCCTGTCGGCCGAGTCTTCAGCCATTCGTTGACGTCTTTCTTGCCCTTAGATGTGTTGCACTCGTGACAGGCCACCACCCAGTTCTTGGGCACGTCCGCTCCCCACTCCTCGAACGGGGTGGTCAGGCCGGGGTTTAGCGGGACCACATGGTCTATAGCAATGTTCCGCCTGTTCACGTGAGTCACGTTCGGCCTCTTTCCGCGAGTATGGGGATGGGTGCGCACGTACTCAGTGAAAGCAGCCCCGCAGTAGTGGCAACGGGGTCCGTCCCGCTTGATGCAGTGCTCACGCTTCCGCTTGTTGTCCCAACGCGACATCCTCAGCATTCGGTCGTCCGGGAACAGTTCGACGTCATGGATGGTCATTGTCGATCATCTCCCTGATCCTGAGCAGGACGCTCAGGGTCATCTCGCCGGGGGCGAAGCCGTCGGCCTCCAGGACACTTCGGATGTCGTCGAGGTCCTCGCGGAGCAAGTCCATCGCCCTATCCATCCGGGGGGTCCGCATAGCTGTGGTCATATTGCTTCCTTTCTCTCGACGCGTCGGTGGCCCGACGCTGAGAACGTGTCGGGCCACCGACTGCCTATCTGCCGAGATAGGAAGCTGCCCGCATTATAGTCCATGATCATCGGTCGCCCCACTTCTTCTTCGGAACCGGGTAGACGTGCTTGGACTGCCCGACTTGAGTAACTCGGATCATGCCGGCCAGCTCCATCTGGGCTGCCATGGGACCCTTCTTAGCCTGAGTGAAGCGCATCAACAACTTGAAGTCCCCCATGGTCAAGTACTCGACCCCGCGGAGCTCCAGAGTCCGGTTGAAGTCCTCCCACACATCGGCAGGAGTCTGCTCGGCCTTCTCGGTCTTCGGGGTCTCCAGCCCGGAGGCCGGACGGAACGACCATTCGAATCTAGGGGTCACTTCGACGTGCCCGATAGTGTCCCCGAAGCCGAGGGCCAGCGCTCCGCAATTGTTCTTCTCATTGATCAGCTTCAATCTGCCGCCCTTGCCCGGCGTGAACTCACTGACCCGCTCCACCCCAACAATGTTGCCCTGGATGCGCTGGTCCTTGGCTCCCGCGCCTACCATCGACTTGCCCTGCAAGCGGGTCTCGGTATAGGAGCGGTGGTCTATGAAGAGGGTTGTGCACCCGCGGTCCTGAAGCGGGTTCAGGTACTTACTGAACCACTCTGTGGGATTGGCACCGTCCGACGGGCACCCCCACGCCGTCACTGAGTCGTATATCACCAGCCAGGACTCGTCCAGGGCCTCCGGGTAGTCGTCCAGCTCGAGCTCGCCACCGTGCTGATAGGCGAGTACCTTGTCGCGTCCCAGTGCGGAATGGATGGACTTGAAGTCCTGGACCTTGAGAGCCCATGCCCGCGGTCCCATCTCGCGGTCCATCCACAGGACCTTCATACCGTGGTCCGCGATGGCCACGGATGCCAGCCACAGGGCCAGGAAAGACTTGCCGCGCCCGCGGTCCCCGACGATGACATTCGAGAGGCCTATCGGGAACGCCCCGTGCTCTATCCCGGTTATCGGCATCTTCATGGTCAGCAGTGTCTTCATGGGCTCCCACTCCTTGTGTATGTCCACCCAGAATGGGACGTCTGCCTTAGCCTTAGCGGCCCCCTCGCGTTTAGCCTTGCCTTCCTCCCATGCACGCTCGGCAGTCCGCTTGTGCTTGCGGCCGTACAGCGGCTTTATGTCCTTTTTCCGGGCGCCCTGCTCCCCGAGCCATATTGCCCACGCGTACACGAGATCATTGATGGACCCCACATCGCCGGGGTCCTTCTCGGCGTCCACCATGATGCCGCGGAGAGCCAGCGCTATCTCGGGCCATGGCGAGCGGATGTCGGGCTCCGGCCTGCGCTCGGTTCGAACGAACACCCCGAACTTCTCGGGGACGATGTTCTCGCCGTAGGGGTGGTCGTCGCGGCCCACCTTGGCCCTCGCACTCGGCCTGACGAGCCAGTGCCCGTGGAGGGGGTCGTCGGGGTGAGTACGGCTGCGCGAGTGGGAGACGATGGTGTGACTGCTGTTCCGAATGTACTTCAGGGCATTGAGACGCTGGGTGGGTGTGAACCGCTTCTTCTTAGTCCCCTTGATCTTGTCGTCTATGTCGATGATGACATAGCCCTTGAGGGGTGTGGCGCCAACATTAGGCCAGTCCGCCACGTCCTCCCAGGAAGGGAAGACTTGCTGCCACCCGTCGCCGTTCTTCCTGGACCCGCAAGGGATGAACTTCGGGCCGGAGTTCCGCAGTCTGATAGGTCGAGTGTGCTCGTAGAAGGCTTTCACTAGCTCTCCTTATCTCGGCTGTCACCATTATAGCACACGGGTCGCTCGGTACTGCTGTACGTACCGGCTGCCCTATGGGGTCGTACGGTACAGAATGGTTAGATGCCCGACCGTTTCTATCTGTACTGTACCGTACGACCCCATGGTAGGGGAGGTACAGAACAGGGTACAGATAGGGTGTGCCTTGGGGGTGCTATACTGCTTGTGGCGGGGCGTCACGGGTTCAAAGTAAGCAACAGGCTTCAGGGTGTGTCGCCCGTGGCCCCCCGCCCCTAAGATGTGAACGGGGTCGCGGGAGCACTGGGCTCGGGGTTATTGGTACACCCACCGCGGCCCTCATCTACCCTTTGATATGGCCGCGACCCGCGCATGTGTCGCTACCGCGCGTAGGCGCGCTATAGTACGTGCCATGCCGGGAGGCCCAAAACCGTCCGTCCCACCGGGCGTGGTGCACCGTTGGATCGGCAAATATGTCGCTCGCTACCCGCTCGCGTCGCGCAACAAGATCGCCAACTATCTTGAGAAGAAGGGCGTGCCACGCCAGACGGGCTACAAGCGCATAACCGAGTTCTACAACAAGAACGCGGAAGACATGAACCCGACCGACGTGGAGGCGCGCGCCCGGATGCTGGCTGCCGTCGAAGACAGGATCGCCGCGGGGGAGGCCGACGGGGCTATGCTCAGGCTGTACGGCATAGCCACGGGCAACCTGGAACAGCGGCAGACTGAGATAGTCATCAACCCCGCGGAGCAGTTCGTGGCGATGATGAAGGACCATGAGCTTGTACAGGAGAAGGAAGACGATGGCTAAGAAGGACGAACTGACGGCCGAGGAGCTCCTGGAGCGGGCCAAGGCCGTGCTGCGGCATCACGCCGAGACCATCGGTGATCTGGACTTGGAGGACGACACTGCGTTCTCGACCTTCCGCGACGGGACTCAGGCGTACCACCCGCCCCCCGTCGAGAAGCCCGCGGAGGCGGAGGGCGAGACCCCCGAGGCCGCTGAGAAGCCCGCGCCGGAGGCAGCGGAAGCCGCTCCCGAGCCCGCTCCCGAGCCCGCGAGCTCTAACAGGATCACCGGCGGGACGGTCCGGATGAAGGAAGTGGCAAAGAACCCTTCGACCGATGGGCCTCCCTCCGAGAAGACCGATTACAGCAAGATGGCCGGCGACAAGCTCGCCGCCGAACTTGCGGATTGGGCCAAGCCAAACTACGAAGCGTGATGTGTAGCTGATCGCACCGTAGCTGACAGAAAGGAACGGCATGGCTATAGACAGGGCAACGTTTGCCGGTACAGACCTCGATCAGGCTATGCAGCGCATGGCCCAGATCGATCTCAACCGGCCGACTTCGATCATGACGATGTTCAATCGGTCCGAGGAGGACCGGGCTCGGAACTTCGACAACGTGATTGTGGACAACTACCACTTCGATGTTGACGGGAGCAACCCATCGACCATCGCGGTGGCGACTCGTGCTGAGAAGGACGACTACGACACGCCCGAGGAGTTCTCGATCTCCCAGCAGACCTGGAAGATCGACCAGGGCGGCGAGAACAGCTTCAAGATGTACAAGAACGACATCCGGCGTTCCAGCCGCGGTCGGCAGCGCATCCTGGACGGGTCGCAGAAGATGCGGATCAACGGGGACACTCATCGTGAAGACAACCTGGTGAAGTACCTCGATTCACTCACCACCTACACCGGCGGCTCCCCGAGCGCTAACCAACTCCCGAAGCTGGACAACTCCGGGGTCAACGGCAACGCGGGCGCGATCCACAACAGGACCATAGGCACCGACAACAGCGGTACCAAGTCCGGAGGCAACTTCAAGCTTGGGAATGCAATCGACGCCGACGGCGCGCTGCTCGGATCGGACGCCCAGAAGCTGGCCACCGCTAACGCGATGGTCGATACCTTCCTGTCGATGCTCACGCGACTGCGCAGGCGCAATGTCATGGGCGGCCGTACCATCGGCGCCGAGCCCGGCCGGATCGGTGCTGTCATGCAGCCCGAAGTCGCGCGTGCCTACCTTGAGGCCATGAAACTGCTGGAGATCGACAATGAGATGTTGAACCGGGAGATTTACCGGGATGCGGGCATCTTCACGTCGGAGGCTCTCGCGGGAACCCTGTTCAAGATTCCCTTCGCGTCCTCGACGGCCTTCCCGGTGCCTACCTACAGCAACGGCAAGGGCTACTTCGATTGGTACATGATGAGCGAGAACGCCGTGTACTACGCCGAGGACGGCCCCTACTTCTGGAGCCAGACCCCCCGCGAGGACGGGGGCGTCAACGGCGGGCCGTACTTTTCGTACCACCAACGGTTCGAATGGGGCCGAAAGCTGGTCAACGCCGAGCTGATCATCAAACTGTCGTCCGTCTCGGCAGTGTCGAAGGACGGCTAGCCGGATGATCGAAGTACGTCTTGACCGCAAGGCTCTCCGCGCCCTTGAGAACCTGGAGGGCCAGACCTTCAAGTTCACCTATCAGGGCATGCGGGATGTAGTCCTGGAGCCGCATCGTGCTCGTGCTAAGCCCCAAGCAAAGAGAGACGATTCGTAACGTAGGCCGTACTAGGCATACGTTCACGTCGGGTCCCTGGCGCTCGGGGAAGTCGTTCGGAGTCATCCGCGGTCATGTCATATGGCTCTGCGCCAATCACTCCGACCAGAACTTCATACTGCTGTTCAAGACCTGGAAGCAGCTTCGGAGTATCGCACGAAGGGAGATCAGAGGCTTGTTGCTGAGTTATGGGCTGCGCGACAAGGTTGATTTCAACCTGGGTGGCAATGATGAGTGGTGGGTAAAGGGCCCGCTGGGCGTCAACACCCTGCTTCCGATCCCCTTCGGCGACTCCGACATCGCCGTTGAGAGGCTCCAGGGGCTGTCGGCCTGCGGGGCCATCATCGACGAGGGGGTCAATCTCTCCGACGAGACCCGTAACATGGTCATCTCGCGGGTCTCCGAGACTGACAACCGGTCGATGGGCTGGACCACCAACCCGAGCTACGCCGACCACCCGTTCAAAGTCTTCATGGATACGGTCGTGGGACAGGGCCGCGGCAGGATGTTCCAGTACGGCCTGTATGACAACCCGAACATGGACGCGGAACTGGTGCACGACCTGGAGCTCGCATGCCCTCTGGACTGGCAGCGTCGGCGTTACATCAATGGCGAGTGGTGCGGGCCGTCGGGCGGCGTGTGGCCTAACGCCCTGCTCCCGTACCCGAACGGGTCCATCCGCAAGATAGGCGACGAGACCGTCCTGCACGTGGTCGCGGGCGTGGACTACGGGTCGAAGACGACCACTGCCGTAGTGTTCCTGGCTGTGACTGCCGAGGGGCTCTGGGTAGTCGATGAGTGGATGTGGGAGGCAGCCGACCGCGGCCGCATCACTGAGCCCGTGCAAGCCCAGATGATGATGGAGTACGCGGAACGCCACGGCCTCGACGTGACCGACTGGGTAGTTGATCCAACAGCCCCCGCTCTCAAGCACGCCCTACAGGAGCGGGGAGCCCACGCGATCAACGTGGTCGGGAACGTGACGGTCAACGACACCATTGAGATCGTCGCCCGCGGGTTCAACACCGACCGCATATTCATCGACCCCGCTAACACCGCGGGACTGCGCAGGCAGATCGGGCTGTACGAGATACCCGAGGACGCCGGCGACTACTACCACACCCCTAAGCCCGACAAGGCTAAGGCCGAGGGTGCTCACCTTGTGGACGGATTCCGGTACGCGTGCTGGAAGATGCGGAGTGCGCTGTGACCGACCGGTACACCAATCAATGGATCGAGCTGAACCGCCGCTCCGGCGACAAGCTTCCGTACTCCACGTTCTGGGAGGCCACCGCGGGCTACTCGCTCAGCTATGAGCGGATGCCCCGGAACCTTCCGCTCAAGCCCGTCAGCTACGGACCGTTGCGGGTAGGGGACGTGGCGGCCGGCAATCTGTGGCCCCCGCCGCACATGGAGCAGCGGGAGATGCGGATGGTCGAACAGGAGAAGGCCGCCCGCGGCGACATGACCCCGTGGGTGCTGGACCCCGTGTCCGTCCGTTTCTGTCCGCCATGGTTCCGTTCGTTCGTGAAGACTCTCAGGGCCAGCCTGCTCTCCAGCGAGCCGAACGCGGGCGGGTCCGCGATCCTGGACAGCGTGCTCCAGCGGATGGTGGGCCAGAACATACGCGACATGCTGATCCACGGCGCGGCCTTCGGGATACAGACCGCGGACAAACTGTTCCCGGTGCACATCCGCCGGTGCTACCCGGTGGAGGACGACAGTTGGGTTATCTCACAGTCGTTTGTGTCCGCCGAGTCCGACTCCGGCGAGATTGACCGTGTGCGCTTCACCATGGTCGAGGGCGAGCCCGAGAACGCCTCGCTGCGCATCCAGGAGTACCGGTTCGACGACATGTACATCTCGGAACTCCTGAGCGAGTCGGAGACGATGCCGTGCACCTACGGGTTCGCGTTCATGCCGGACGACGACGGGGTGGAGTGGGGGAAGCCCCCGCTGGACGATCTGATCCCGGTGCTGGTGACGGCCGCTCTGACGTACACCGATCTCCGGTGGATCAATTCGGAGTTCGCGCGCCCCCGCGCGGAGATACGCGTGCGCAACGCCGACATGGCAGAAATCCTGGCTAACCGCCCTCAGGGCAGGAGGGCCGCAGACGGCGAGCCCAGAGTGAGTCCCGAAGACATGGAGCGGGCGCTGCCGTACATCCGGGCGCGCGCCTATCAGAGGGTGGACGACGGCATGCAGGAGTCCATGGTCGTATCCTGGGACAACAACGTAGACGCGTCGATAGACCTTCTCGACCGTTGCGAGATCGAATTCAACCGGGAGACCGGGATGCCGCGCCTGGAGGCCGCCGACTCCGGCATCGAGATGTCGGGGTCCAGCATCGAACGCCGGTACGAAATCATGATCGCTAAGGCGCGTGAGATGCACTCCGCTCTGGTGGACATGCTCCGCATGATCCTGGGCCCGAACGTGACGTGGGACTTGCCCACAGTCAGGGCCGAGCCGAACGAGGGCGATCCCTTCGATGGAGAGGACGAGGACGAGGACGATGCCGAAGCTGACGATTGATCTGAGAGACTTGCTGGTCGATGACAGCCCGTTCGTTGGCGCGGAGTTCCGCTTGTCGTCTTCCCCGCGCGCGGGCGCGGACTCTGCGGGCGCATGGACGGCCGCTCCCCTGGTCGCGACCTACACCGGCCCCGCCCAGGAGATCGATATCGCGGCGTCTCCGACGGGCGCGTACTACACCCTTGAGTTCCCGGTCACTGGCTTTTCGTGGGATTTCATCATGGGAGCGGGCGACGCCACGCTGGGCGAGCGTGTCAACGACTACCGGCTGCCCGATCCCATAGGCCCCGTCCCCGGCCCTCCGGGCATGACAGGCGCCGCCGGTCCCGCCGGCCCGCCCGGACCTAAGGGAGACAAGGGAGACCCCGGCGTTGGATCGCTATGGTACGAGGGCAGCGGTGCTCCGACTATCTCGGCGCGATCCCAGGACTTCTACCTGGACCAGGACACGAACCTTGTCTATGAGTACGACGGGTCGTCCTGGAACGAAGTGGCGTCACTGGGCGGCGACACCGGCCCCAAGGGCGACAAGGGAGACCCCGGCCCGACCGGCCCCGCCGGCCCTAAGGGCGACAAGGGGGACACCGGATCACAGGGTCCGAAGGGCGACACCGGGCCGCAGGGCGGCATCGGCCCTAAGGGCGACAAGGGCGATCAGGGCGGCGAGGGTCCGAAGGGAGACACCGGCGATCAGGGTCCTAAGGGCGACAAGGGCGACCAGGGGGACGACGGCCCTAAGGGCGACAAGGGAGACAAGGGCGACCAGGGCGAGTCCGGCGCGGCGGGCTCCCTGGCCCTGACTCAGAACGGCGCCGACTTCGGGCTGTCCGCGGGCACCGCGGTCAGCACGGTCACGCTCACAAGCCTGACCGACATCGTGTATCTGCGCATCCTGCACGGCTCCCGCAACGACGCCGGGCTGCTGGTCTCGAAGACCGAGATCAGATCACTGGTCTGGCAGTACGGCCGCAACACTTCCGATGCGATCACGTTCTCGACGAGCGGCGGGACGCTGCGCGCCACTCTCGGGCAGGGCAACGGGACCTTGCAGATTTTCGACGTCACGTCCGGGCAGCAGGGTCCGAAGGGCGACCCCGGCGCTAAGGGCGACAAGGGAGACGACGGCGACCCCGGCCCTAAGGGCGACAAGGGCGATCCGGGCGACCGCGGCCCCGCCGGTGCTAAGGGAGACCCCGGCGCTAAGGGCGACAAGGGCGACCCCGGAACCGATGGCACCCCGTCACGGCCCACACTCCCGCCGCCGGGGACGCCGAACTCGCGGGCATCGACATAGGCGGCAGCGACTACGAGCTCACAGACCGCGAGGCCAGGAACCGGTTGCACCTTGTGGAGCAGCGGGTGCACCCGATCCGCGAGAACCCCAGATGTGGGCCAACGTCTCCGACTCCGGAGTGGCCGGATGGTCCGCCGCGACGGGGCTGCTGACCGCTGTCAATGCCGTCGCCGCTCTGGCCTACGGCAACGCCGACGTGTCTGGCACGACCGCCCAGTATGTCTATGTGCGCATCCTTCCGGGCGCCCAGCAGAGCGCGTACCGCTTCCGCTACACCATCGGCGGTGGGAGCCAGAACGGCCAGATTCACGACCGGGTGCTGGGCACATGGTCCGGCGAGCGGGTGGGCGCGGACTCGTCGTGGGCGTACTACCGGATCGCGTTCTATGAGGGCGACACGTTCACCACAGGACGGGTGCAACTGGGCACGGGCAGTTTCGAATGGGAGGGGGACCTGACCCGCTCCGCTGTCGAAGATCAGCTTGATGCTGTCGGGATTCCGCAGGCGATAGACGCCCTGAAAAATGTGACTCGCGATTTGCATCTCGACGGGGCCACCACATTGGTCAAGAACTCCGCGGCAGCGACGGCGGCAGTGGCACGCGTCGCTGTGGCTAACGCCGACAAACTGGCCATAGAGGCGGGGACAAAGAACCTGGACGTCCAGGGTGTGGCGTTCACAGCGACTCTCGCTAACGCCCATTTCGGGAGCACTGCCACCACTACCGACCAGGCCGTGATACGCCTGGCCCAGACTCAGAGCCGCGGGGACTGGCGCATCCTGTTCGACGACACCGCGTTCCTGGCCGGTGGATGGGTGCCTATCAATGTGGACAATGGCACCGCGGGCTACGACTACTACATCTCGGGCAAGGTGGACAGGACGTCCGAGATAGCGTTGTACAAGTCCACAGAGGAGACCACCTATCACGGGGAGCTCGCGGTGTCGGTGCTCGGGTCCGTGAACAAGGTCGCGACCCTGACTCAGGCCGAGTACGACGCTCTCACGTCTGAGGACGACAGCACCGTGTACTTGATCGTGGAGGCGTCGTCGTGATCTCCCCTACCGTGCCACCGCCCGGCGACAACAGGCTCCGCTGCCCTGACGACGGCGACGCCCTGGACTTGACGTTGCAGGGCGGGCTCGTCTGCCGGAACTGCGACAAGCGCTACGCCCTGGCGTCCTACTGTGTCGAGCGGACAGTGAGCGTCTAGTGGCCATAACTCAGACGTTCACGGTCTCCCACGGCCGCGAGTTCGGCGGCAGCAACCCCGGCGCCCAGTGGCGCGAGGACTCGGGACTGCGCCTCAACGACGGCTGGTTCAGTACCGACGTGGCGTTCGACTCGGACCGTCGTGTCATCGCGGGCGGGTTCTATCGGATGACGATCCGCTCCGGGACGTCGTGGATACAGATCGTGTCCCTTGCATCGACGGGAGGCGTCGGTCTCGCGCTGTGGAACGACGGCGGATTCACAGGCCCGTCGCAGGACACTGTGTTCGACTTGTACTCGCCGGGCGCGGACCGGTGGTGGCGGGCGAATATCAGCAACCATCGGAGCGTGAACCGCACTCTCTCCCTCGATCTGACGGGAGTGCAGCGGTCCTACAGCATCTATCAGGCCGACCTGGTGCAAGCATCCCCGACGCCGCAGATCGCGGGCCGGACCTACACCATCCGTTCGACCTTCGCGGACTTGATCGAACAGGCCGACCCGCACGATCTGGAGATCACGATGAGCTCCGCGAGCGGTGTGGCCATAGGCGACATTGGCCCTCCCATTGTCGATACGGCGTTCAATATGTACGTGGGAGACCGACAAGTACAGAAGATATATGTAGGTGACCGAGAAGTACAGGACGTCTATGTAGGGAGCGTCAAGGTATGATGCACCTACTAGTTATAGCGTTCCTGCTGGTCGTGGCTACGTGCTTCGTCCTGATCATATGGCAACCCTAGAAAGGTTATAGAAATGAGCAAGTATGAACAGATTGTCCGAATCGCCTGGCTCCTGGCAATCGTGGGCATCGCCCTCACCGGCAATGCGGCGGCGGCGTGTGTCGTCCTGGCCGGTGGCATGGTCGTCATCGAAGTGCGGGAGTGGCTGGCAGAGCACAGCCGTCCGCTCAGGACTGACTGACAGATGATCGACAGGATCATCGCGGCCCTGGCAGTCGTTGTGGCGGCGGCGTCCCTGACGTGGACGGCCACTCACGACCACGCCCCCGAGCCCTGCCACGATGTCGGCCACGGGCACTGCTGCTCCGACTGCGCCTCGGCGGTGTGCCTGTCGTGCTGCGCGTTCTATGGGGGCTGCTGTGGATCGTGACAGCTACGAAGTCCGCATAGCCCTCTCGGAGGAGGACCGGAAGATTCTCGCGGGGGTCTCCGGGCTGCCGCTGGTCGGCCGCTACAAGGCCGGGGACAAGACTCTGAGCCTCGTGCTGGACCCCGGCGACTACGACGATTTCGAATGGGACGGCGGGCATGACTGACTGCCGGCCGTGCAACGCGTTCGAATGCAACAGCAAACCGTGCATATGCTGCCCTAGGTGCGGTCTCTCAGGATGCTCTGAGCGGCCCCATATGGGGTCATATCGGCCCCAGAATCGGTCCTAGGGTATCTTTGTAGGGTCGGAGGATTCCGAGGCCGATATGACCCCTCTCTGATACGACACGAAAGACACGAAAGTTCATAATGGCCCTAGTCGTCCCCCTCCCCGGCCCCGTGAGGCGGGTAGTGCGCGGGCACGGCCGCGCCCGCGAGGAAGTGTGCATCCAGGGAGCGGCGATACTCCGCTCGTCCAGGAGCAAGTGGCGGGTGGACACCGGGCTGTCGCGGGCGTCCTTCCGGGTCCGGGGGCGAGGGTCCAAGGCAGTCATCTTCAACCCGGTCTCCTACGCCCCGTTCGTCGAGGCACGGTACGGGGAGGCCCGTGCCACGCTCCGCGCCAATCAGAAGCGGCTGGCAGACACCGGCCGTCTCGCTAAGGTCGGGGTGGTCACGACCGGCGAGAAGCGGCGGAAGGCCCTCGCTCCCAGCTTCCTGGAGAACAACCGGCAACTAGCGGCCCGCCCCGCTAACCTGGCGAGACTGAGGCAGTTCGAAGCAGTGCGGCGCCCCGTCAAGCCGGTCGAGAGCCTGGCGGTGCAACGCCGCCAGGTGATAGGCGCGGTACGGCGGATGATCCGCAACGGTCGGCAGGACGACGCCCGGAAAGTGGTGGCCGTGTACCGCCGAGCGTTCCGCGGCCATGCACTCCCGCGGGATATCCTACAAGCACTCGATCTAAGGAGATAGTGAATGGGATCATACAGACCCTCGCAATCCACTCTCTACTACGGTGGTGACGGGTTCCTTGTCAATCTCAACCCGCTCGTGGACTCGGGCTACGGGATGGTCGGGGTCGGCAATGTGGCCCGGCGCTCCATACTGGGCCAGAGGGGCCGCACGGCGGACGGCATCGACGCCGGGATCAATCCCACGGTGGCCCTCCGCTACGGGTCGGACATAGACACGATCCGCTCCAACACGACCGGCTTCGTGTGCCTCCGCCGCAACGACGCCGGCCAGGTGTGGATCATCCCCGTCATCCTGCTCGGACTGACGCTCGTCTCTCCCGCCGCGGGCGTGGTCACACGGGTGGCCAACTTCGTCCAGCGGGGGAGCGAGCCCGAGACCGACCCGCCCGCCGCGATAGCGACTGAGACCTTCCGGGACCAGGGAGGCGGCAGCTTCACGATCCCCTCGGGCGGAGCGTTGTACGTCGTCAAGACGAGCGTCCAGGGAAGCCCGGCGCTCAACGTCCAGCGGTCGAACTCCACTGTCGTCAGCGTGGCGGCGTCGAAGGGACCCGGCATCTATCCACTGACCGCGGCAGCCAACCCCGGATACACCCTCGCGGGGTCGGGATCGGCCCGCGGGTTCGCCGCGACCGGCGTTCCCTTGGAAGCAGAAAGGGGCTGACATGTCCACAATCGCACTGGGCAAGACATTCGTGCTCAAACTGGGAAGGTCGGGCGGGAATCTGTCCACCTTCACGGGCCAGCTCGAAGGGACGGACGCCCTCACCATGACCGAGCAGCGGGACGTCCGGCCCATTCCGGGCGGGCGCGGCGTGCTGGCGGCGCAGGAGGGGAGCTTCTCCACTCACAACGCGACGCTGGTCTGCGACAGCAATGAGACTCACGACGGCGTG
>CBDETH010000005.1:0-21762 GCA_965242885.1 bacterium | reverse complement strand
CAAGCAGATATGATACGGCTCGTGGCCCATCCCTACGGAAGCGTGTATCAGGAGCGGCGGCTGTCCGTGATAGGGCAGCCCTGTGTCTGGTGCGGCGCGCAGGCGGACACCGCGGACCATGTGCCTCCGCTCTCCCACTTCGACGATCCCGACGAGTGGGAGGGCGAGTTGCTGCCGGCGTGCAAGCGGTGCAACTCCGCTAACCGCGCCGACCGCGCAGTGCGCGGGGCCCGGCGGGTGGCCGGTGCTAAGGGGCCGCAGACCGGCCGTCATCTGTGGAGGGAGATTCTCAATGAGTAAAGCCGCCGGAGTCGTCCAGTGCTCGGTCATGACAAGACGCGGGACGCGCTGCCAGTACGTGATCGGGAAGGGCAAGGTCTGTCCCTATCACGGGGAGGACAAGAGCATCGACGCCACGCTGGGCGAGGGCCCGAACATCCCCGACGCCGACTCCCAGGATGACGTCAATGCCTGGCTCCGCAAGATGGCGATAGAGGCCCTCGCCGCGCACTACCGGAACACTCACGGGCAGATAGACCACAACGTCTACAAGACCTATCAGACGACGCTGGAGAAACTGTTCAAGGAGGTCGCCAGATCGACGCCGGACGCCGATCCGAACGACGTGGTGGCCATGGTCCGCGGAGAGCTCGATGCCGTCTTCGAACGGAAGTAGGGAGTGGGGGCCGGGCTGGACTCAGCCCATATCCGCCTCGCGGGTCAGTGACGACGCCGCACGCTATGCGGAGACCATCGACAAGTGGTCGCCGCTGTTCCGGATACCGCGGCTGTGGGGCTGGCAGAAGCACACTCTCGCGATGTTCGCGGACCGGCGGCCGGACGGGAGTCCCCGGTACACCACTTGTGTGGTGATCATCTGCCGCCAGAACGGCAAGACCACCCTGCTGTACCCGTTGATCCTGGACCGTATGAGCCGGGGCCAGCGGATCATGTTCGCCATGCACCAGCGCGTTCAGGCGAAGGAGAAGTTCGAAGACATAGCATTCGCCCTGACTCAGGCCGTGCCTAAGCGGTTCTCTGTGAGCCGGGCGACCGGCCGCGACCGGATAACCGACAAGGTGACCGGGGGCCGCTTCCGGCTCGTGACCGGCGACGACAAGGGCGGCCGGTCGGACACCGCGGACTTGATCATCGTGGACGAGGCCGCCCACATCCACCCGAGCTTCCTGAAGGCGGCGCGGGCGACCACCATCACACGGCCCGACGCCCAGGTCATCATGATCAGCAGCGGCATGACCGACAACAGCCGCGACCTTGGCGCGGCCAGGGAGCGCGCCTACGAGGACCTTCTCTCTGACGACCCCCGGTTCGGCGTGCTGGAGTGGGCCGCTAAGACCACCCCCGGCATCGACGATCTGGACTTGTCGGACGAGGCCCTGTGGGCGCGTTGCATCCCGACTCTCGGCCTGCCCGGCGGGGCGACCGTCGATGCGATCCGGGACGAGCTCAGCACACAGGCCGAGGAGGTCTTTGCGCGGGAGTACTTGTCGGTCCCGACCGGCTCGCCGGACAGTCCGCCTATCACGGCGGAGGACTGGGCCCGGTGCATGCGGGAGAGACTGCCTCCCCTCGACAAACTCCACAACCGGGTGCTGGGCATCGACACGTCCCCCGACCAGGGCCGGGCGTCGGTCTCCCTGGCGGCGACCGTGGACGGGAGGCCGTGGGTTGCCATGCTCGCTAACGACCGGTCCGACGGCTGGCTGCTGGATGAGACCCTGGCCATAGCCCGTCACTTGCAGCCGCTGTACATAGTCACCGACCAGCGCTCCCCGTCGGCGTCCATAGCGGAACGCTTGCGGGCGTGGGGCCACCGGACTGAGGCCACCGGCGCCCAGTTCATGGCGTCGGCCTGCGCCGCCTTCCTGACGGCCGTGCGCTCGGAGTCCCTGGCGGTGCTGCGCAACGACGTGCTGACCCTTGCTGCCACCACCGCCGTCCGCCGCGACATAGCGGACGTGGGCTGGGCCTGGAACCGGCGCGACGGGACCGACCTGGACATAACCCCGCTGGTGGCGTGCTCCCTGGCCCTGTATCAGCAGCAGATCGGCGTGACGTTCTAGCTGCGGCGGTATACTTGCGCGCGTGGCGATAATCCGTCGGAGACCCCGGGCCACCGCGCCGTCGTCCCTGACCGCGCCCCAGCCCTTCCGGGCCTACCTTCTCGGACAGCCCGACCGCGGGGCTCCCAGGGTCACGGCGGAGACCTTTATGAGCCTGCCGCCGTTCTATGCATCGATGCGACTGATAAGCGGGTCGATGGCCAGCCTCCCGGTGCTGGACTTGTCCGGGGACCCGATAGACGTGATGCCCGACACCGGCTCCCATCTGCTCGCCAACCCAACGGCTCACGACACGTTCTACTCGTTTATCGACTCCATCATGCTCAATCTCATGATCGAGGGCAACGCTTTTATAGTCCCCACGGCAGTGGCCCCCGACGGGTCCATATCGTCCCTGGAAGTCATCCATCCCGAGTATGTCCTGCCCAGGTGGAACCGCGCCGGGACGGCGGCGTCGTTCGAGGTGGGCGCCTGGATAGACGGCGCGGAGTACAGCCCGGCCGACTTTATCCACCTGAAGGAAGTCACCGCGGGCGGATACTCGTGGGGGGTCAGCAAGCTCAAGCTTCTCGCCCGGACCATAGGCGTGCACTTGTCCGAGCAGACTCACGTGAAGACCACTTACGACGACGGCGCCCTCCCGACCGGGTACTTCTCATCGAACAAGCCTCTCAATCCCGAGGCCGCTAAGGAGCACGAGTCCCGGCTGGCGGACTCGCTGGGCGGGCGCGGCAACGCCGTCACTGTGCTGCCGGAGGGGATGAGATACGAGTCGGTCTCCCTGAACCACGCCGATCTCCAACTGCTCCAGTCGCGCCAGTGGTCGGCCGCCGAGGCCGCGATGGTCATGGGCGTACCGCCACATCTGATTGGAACGGCGACATACGACTCCGAGACCTATTCGAACGCCCGCATGGACATGGCCGCCTTCGAGGCCCTGACCTTGAACCGGTACAAGGCGATCATCTCGCAGGGCTTCGCCCAGCACGGCATATCGTTCCGGTTCGGCAGCGCGGACCTGGCGCAGCCGTCGATGCTGGAGCGGGTCCAGACGATGGCCCAGGCGATACAGGCCGGGCTGTGCTCCCCCGCCCAGGCGGCGGAAAGACTGGGATGGCCCGAGCCGGACACTGAGAAGCCCGACCCGATGGCCGAGCTCGTGGAGAAGATCACGTCCGAGGAAGAGCAGAACATGAAGGTCCTGCCGTGATCTCATACCGCGCCGAGGCCGGCAAGCGGTACATAGAGGGCATCGCCGTCCCGTGGGACCGCGAGATACTGATATCCGGCCGCAGCGAGAGCTTCGCGCCGGGGTCGCTGGTGCTGTCGGACGATCCCGTCCCGCTGCGCTATGGCCACCAGCGGGACCTTGAAGAGGGCTCTCCAATCCCGATAGGGCGCATCGTCCGGGCCGTGGACACTGAGGAAGGTCTCTGGGTACGCGCCGAACTGTTCGACTCGTCCATCGCCCAGGACGCCCTCGCCGCGGTGCAGGGCGGCGTGGTCCGGGGGTTCTCGGCGGAGTTTGTGACGCGGGTGGCCTCTAACAAGAGTCGGGGTCCGGGAGCCCAGGGCCGGGTGGCCGAGGCCGATCTGGTCGGGCTGGTCCTGACTGAGAAGCCCGCGTACCCGAGCGCGGAAGTATTGAACGTCCGGGCGCGCACGCCGGTGCGCGACCGGTGGGAACTGTGGCGGTCGGAACGGCGAGCCGCAGTAGGCAACATCTCACAGGAAGGAGATACACCATGAGACTGTTGGAGCTCAGGGTCAAGGCTCGCCAGGAGGCCATCGGCAAGATCGATGACATCCTGAACCGGGCTGCTGAGGAAGACGGCAGAGAACTGCGGGAGGAAGAAGATTCGGTACTGTCCGACCTTCGGGCTGCCGTGGACAAGCTCGACGAGCAGATCAGGGTACTGGAGGAAGACCAGGAACGCTCCGAGCGTTCGATGCCCGCCCCGCGGGTGGACACCCGGCAGGCACCCCCCGCCGCGGACGTGAAGGTCCGCTCCGAGCCCGGTACCTATGAGGGTCCCCCCGGCTTCCGCCGGATGCTTGTGGACCTTGCGATCTCGCAGGGCATCCACCGGAGCGCGGACAAGGAGTTCGCCGCCCGGAGCGTGGACGAGCGGCTGGAGCGGTACGCCGTGGAGTGTCGGAAGTCGGACGACATGAGCGTGCGCTCGGTCGAGATGTCCGATCTCGGCGGCATCGTGAATCCGCAGTTCGACCCGACGATGGTCAGCCGCGGCATCTATGACGCGGCCGTCACGCTCGGCATCCTGCGCCGCTACCCGGTGTGGTCGAACGGCGACTCCATCACGATGCCCCGCGTCACGGGCGAGCAGGACGCCGCCATCCAGGTGGAGTCCGCGGCCTTCGACGACAACGACACAAAGACGACTGCCGTGAAGGCGGACTTGTTCACTGTTGGCGCAAAGACTGAGATGTCGGTGCAGTCGATTGAGCGGGGCGTTCTCGCCGTCGAACTCGTCCGCGACGAGATGCAGAAGGCGTGGTATCAGCGACTGAACAATCTGATCCTGCTCGGGTCGGGCGCCGCCGGCAACCCCGACGGGCTGCTCCGCCAGGTCGCGGGCACGGCGAGCCGCTTTATCGAGAAGGACGACAACGCCCCGTCCGCCCAGAAGG
Organism: bacterium; assembly: GCA_965242885.1. GTDB lineage: Bacteria > JAAXHH01 > JAAXHH01 > JAAXHH01 > JAAXHH01 > JAAXHH01. Next base: position 17,026 of record CBDETH010000005.1, on the reverse strand, counting down.
CCCTGGACTATCTGACCGACGCCAAGGTCCAGATATTCAAGGACGACCGCCGCAGGCCCACCGCCTATGTCACGTCGCCCGGAGTCATCGGGCTGTGGGAGCAGTTGCAGCAAAATGGGCTGTACACGATCCCGCCCTACGACCGCTGGGCCCAGAACGTCGGCGGCGCCGGGACGCTCCCCGAGCGGGAGGGTCCTGTCGCGGACTTCGAATGGCGGAGAGTGCCGGTGTTCGCGGACGCCGCCTACTCCGACGCCTGGAAGGACAACGGCGCGGACAATGGCACCGGCGGCGATCAGTCGCGGATTCTCGCACTGGTGGCCGACGAGGTGCCGGTCTTCTATGACGGCCCGATGACCTTCACCTACGAGCAGACTCTGGCCTCCAAGGGCCAGGTGCTGCTGGTGGCCCGCGGGTACGCCGCATTCAATCCGATGTGGCGGCCGGAGGCCTGGAAGGTCGTGCGCGGCACCGGCCTCAAGCTGGGCGCGTAGTCTCCCAGATGTACGAGTTGTCCGACCTGGACCGGGTGGCTCGCTATCTTGGCGCCACCTTCATGGCCGACGATCAGCCCGAGATCGAGTCGGCCCTGAAGGTGGCGCGGGAGCAGATCACTTCGATGGTTGTCGAAGGGCTGGAAGCACCCTTCCCGGAGAGCCTCCATCTGGCGTGCACTATCCGGGCGGTGGAACTGATCGGCAATCAGTCGAGTCGCTACGGGTATCAGGAGCCCCTGGACGAGGCCGGTCGCGGCGGGCTGCCGCCGCAAGTCCAGGTGCTGAGACTGCTGGACCCGTACCGCCGGTCGTCGATTGCGTTCTCGAAGGGGAGCACGGATGACTCACAGCATCGATATTGATGCCCGCAAACTGACCGGCGGCCCCGTCGGAGGGGCCGACTGGGTAGTGTCCGGGTACCCCGCGGCCACGTGGAGCGACGACGCCATTCAAGTCGGGGGACTCGGGGAGTCGCTCGTGGCGCGGGGTACCCTGGCCCAGGACGGGACCGGGACGGTGGTACTGCCGGACACGGGCGAGGGCCAGTACTTCGAACTCCGATTTCCGGGCTTTGTGGGCCGCTCATGGAGATTCGACGCCCAGCCGGGGTCTACCGGCGATCTGGCCGAGCGGGTGGAGGCATGGGCTGTAGCCCACCCCGAGGGCGTTCCGACAATCGTCCACGTTCCGACGCCCGGTCCCACCGGCGAGCGGGGCGAGCAGGGCGTGCCGGGACCGGCGGGGGCCGACGGCTCGGTCGGCCCGAAGGGCGACAAGGGGGATCAGGGCGACCGCGGGCCGGAGGGTCCGAAGGGCGACGGGGGAGACCCCGGCCCGAAGGGCGACAAGGGAGACACAGGCCCCGCGGGCGTGGGCTCGTACTGGTACGAGGCCTCCGGCGCGCCGAACGTCCCGAACCCGCGGGCCCAGGACTTCTATCTGGACACTGACACTAACGAGGTCTATGAGTACGACGGGTCGTCCTGGAACAGCATCGGCAACTTCGGCGGCGCCAAGGGCGACAAGGGAGACCCCGGCCCGACCGGCCCCGCCGGCCCGAAGGGCGACAAGGGGGACACCGGATCCCAGGGTCCTAAGGGCGACACCGGGCCGCAGGGCGGCATCGGCCCTAAGGGCGACAAGGGCGATCAGGGCAACGAGGGTCCGAAGGGAGACACCGGCGATCAGGGTCCGAAGGGCGACAAGGGCGACCAGGGGGACGACGGCCCTAAGGGCGACAAGGGAGACAAGGGCGACCAGGGCGAGTCCGGCGCGGCGGGCTCCCTGGCACTGACTCAGAACGGCGCCGACTTCGGGCTGTCCGCGGGCACCGCGGTCAGCACGGTCACGCTCACAAGCCTGACCGACATCGTGTATCTGCGCATCCTGCACGGCTCCCGCAACGACGCCGGGCTGCTGGTCTCGAAGACCGAGATCAGATCACTGGTCTGGCAGTACGGCCGCAACACTTCCGATGCGATCACGTTCTCGACGAGCGGCGGGACGCTGCGCGCCACTCTCGGGCAGGGCAACGGGACCTTGCAGATATTCGACGTCACGTCCGGGCAGACCGGCCCGAAGGGCGACCCCGGCGCTAAGGGCGACAAGGGAGACGACGGGGACCCCGGCCCTAAGGGCGACAAGGGCGATCCGGGCGACCGCGGCCCCGCCGGTGCTAAGGGAGACCCCGGCGCTAAGGGCGACAAGGGCGACCCCGGAACCGATGGCACCCCCGTCACGGCCCACACTCCCGCCGCCGGCGACGCCGAACTCGCGGGCATCGACATAGGCGGCAGCGACTACGAGCTCACAGACCGCGAGGCCAGGAACCGGTTGCACCTTGTGGAGCAGCGGGTGCACCCGATCCGCGAGAACCCGCAGATGTGGGCCAACGTCTCCGACTCCGGAGTGGCCGGATGGTCCGCCGCGACGGGGCTGCTGACCGCGGTCAATGCCGTCGCCGCTCTGGCCTACGGCAACGCCGACGTGTCTGGCACGACCGCTCAGTATGTCTATGTGCGCATCCTTCCGGGCGCCCAGCAGAGCACCTACCGCTTCCGCTACACCATCGGCGGCGGGAGCCAGAACGGCCAGATTCACGACCGGGTGCTGGGCACATGGTCCGGCGAGCGGGTGGGCGCGGACTCGTCGTGGGCGTACTACCGGATCGCGTTCTATGAGGGCGACACGTTCACCACAGGACGGGTGCAACTGGGGACGGGCAGTTTCGAATGGGAGGGGGACCTGACCCGCTCCGCTGTCGAAGATCAGCTTGATGCTGTCGGGATTCCGCAGGCGATAGACGCCCTGAAAAATGTGACCCGCGATTTGCATCTCGACGGGGCCACCACATTGGTCAAGAACTCCGCGGCAGCGACGGCGGCAGTGGCACGCGTCGCTGTGGCTAACGCCGACCGGCAGGCCATAGAGGCGGGGACAAAGAACCTGGACGTCCAGGGTGTGGCGTTCACGGCGACTCTCGCTAACGCCCATTTCGGGAGCACGGCCACCACTACCGACCAGGCCGTGATACGCCTGGCCCAGACTCAGAGCCGCGGGGACTGGCGCATCCTGTTCGACGACACCGCGTTCCTGGCGGGCGGATGGGTTCCTATCAATGTGGACAATGGCACCGCGGGCTACGACTACTACATCTCGGGCAAGGTGGACAGGACGTCCGAGATCGCGTTGTACAAGTCGGAGGCCGAGACCACATATCACGGGGAGCTCGCGGTGTCGGTGCTCGGGTCAGTGAACAAGGTCGCTACCCTGACTCAGGCCGAGTACGACGCTCTCACGTCTGAGGACGACAGCACCGTGTACTTGATCGTGGAGGCGTCGTCGTGATCTCCCCGACCGTGCCACCGCCCGGCGACAACAGGCTCCGCTGCCCTGACGACGGCGACGCCCTGGACTTGACGTTGCAGGGCGGGCTCGTCTGCCGGAACTGCGACAAGCGCTACGCCCTGGCGTCCTACTGTGTCGAGCGGACAGTGAGCGTCTAGTGGCCATAACTCAGACGTTCACGGTCTCCCACGGCCGCGAGTTCGGCGGCAGCAACCCCGGCGCCCAGTGGCGCGAGGACTCGGGCCTGCGCCTCAACGACGGCTGGTTCTCTACCGACGTGCAGCATTCGACTCGGACCGTCCCGTCATCGCGGGCGGGTTCTACCGGATGACGATCCGCTCCGGGACGTCGTGGATACAGATCGTGTCCCTGCAGCGGCCTCTCGCACTGTGGAACGACGGGGGCGTGACCGGCCCCTCCCAGGACACTGTGTTCGACTTGTACTCTCCGGGCGCGGACCGGTGGTGGCGGGCCCTATCAGCAACCATCACCGCGACACCGGCCGCGACGTGATTGTGGACATCGGACTGGGCAGCCGTCCTACAGCATCTATCAGGCCGACCTGGTGCAAGCATCCCCGACGCCGCAGATCGCGGGCCGGACCTACACCATCCGTTCGACCTTCGCGGACTTGATCGAACAGGCCGACCCGCACGACCTGGAGATCACGATGAGCTCCGCGAGCGGAGCAGCCATAGGCGACATTGGCCCTCCCATTGTCGATACGGCGTTCAATATGTACGTGGGAGACCGACAAGTACAGAAGATATACGTAGGTGACCGAGAAGTACAGGACGTCTATGTAGGGAGCGTCAAGGTATGATGCACCTATTGGTTATAGCGTTCCTGCTGGTCGTGGCTACGTGCTTTGTCCTGATCATATGGCAACCCTAGAAAGGTTATAGAAATGAGCAAATATGAGCAGATCGTCCGAATCGTCTGGCTCCTGGCAATCACAGGCATCGCCCTCACCGGCAACGCGGCGGCGGCGTGTGTCGTCCTGGCCGGCGGCATGGTCGTCATCGAAGTACGGGAGTGGCTGGCAGAGCACAGCCGTCCGCTCAGGACTGACTGACAGATGATCGACAGGATCATCGCGGCCCTGGCAGTGGTTGTGGCGGCGGCGTCCCTGACGTGGACGGCCACCCACGACCACGCCCCCGAGCCCTGCCACGATGTCGGCCACGGGCACTGCTGCTCCGACTGCGCCTCGGCGGTGTGCCTGTCGTGCTGCGCGTTCTACGGGGGCTGCTGTGGATCGTGACAGCTACGAAGTCCGCATAGCCCTCTCGGAGGCGGACCGGAAGATTCTCGCGGGGGTCTCCGGGCTGCCACTGGTCGGCCGCTACAAGGCCGGCGAGCCGACTCTGAGCCTCGTGCTGGACCCCGGCGACTACGACGATTTCGAAATGGGACGCGTTCGAGCATGGGTAGGTGCGGTCTCTCAGGATGCCCTGAGCGGCCCCGTATGGGGTCCCGTATCGGCCCTAGAATCGGTCCTATGGTATCCTTGTAGGGTCGGAAGATTCCGACGCCGATATGGCCCCTTCCTGATATAACACGAAAGACACGATGGTTCCCATTCTCCGCATATCCACCTCGGGCGGCAGGCTCAGACGTGCCGGCAGGGCGATACGCTCCGCGGGCCGGACCAGCGGAAGTGGCACTCGGGCCGACAGGGCGCGGACAATCGCTATATCCGGGCTGCGCGGCACGTCCAATGCCGTGGGTGCCTACAACGCCGCCGTTCCTATGCTCAACGAGGTCGTGGGCGAGATCAATGACTTCACAGATGAGATGTACAAAGAGCTGGCGGCGGAAGTAGAGGCGTACTTGAAGGGTCCCGCCAGCCCGTGGCCGCGGGGGGAGGAGGACTCGCGTAGCCAGTTCACCACGTTCTATGACGCCAAGAATCGCGTCATCAAGGTCTACAATTCCGCCACCCATCGCGGCTACCGCTACGTCCACCGGTGGGAGTTCGGGCCGGGTCCGTACAAGGGACGTATCCAGCAGGGCGTCCAACGAGCCATGCTCACTCTGGGCGGCAATGCCGTGTCACGGGCTCTGGCAAAGGTGAATCGTGCCTAGAAGAGGCTTCCTGTTCGACATCGAGGGTCGCGACAGACTGACCCCGGTAGCCACTAAGGCGGGCGCGTCCCTGGCGCGTATGGGAGCGTTGGGACTGCAGGCCTTCAATATCCTGTCCGCCGCCGCGGGAGCACTGACGCTCAAGATAACGCTTCTAGGCTTTGCTGTGGCCAAGACCGTCGGCGTTATCCGGGAGCAGGTCCAGGCAGGACTTGAGAATGCGCAGCAGCTTGAGGAGCAGGCTCGCGCGGCGGGCCTGGTCTCGGAGGAATATGCCACCCTGTCGTTCCTGGCTAGGCGCACAGGGCTCTCGATCAGTGAACTGCGTGAAGACGTCCTGGTGTACAACTCGGCTCTGGCCGAACTGACCGAGGAGGAACGCGGGGTTCTAGAAGCGATTGAGCGGACGACAGCGGCGACCGCGGGATACGCCGAAGAGCTGAACCGGAACGCCGAATTGCGGCTTCAGGACACCGAGCGGATCAACGCTAAGTTTGCCGAGACGTTCGGCGGGCTCAAAGTCCGCTACGACAACGCTAAGACAGACATTCTCGACTTTTTCGCCGACATTCTCGCGGGCTCCGACGACGCCTCCGAAAGACTGAGCGAGCACTATCAGGAATTAGGCGCAGATGTTGACACATTGACAAGCCGGTTCGGCCTGACCGAGGATGAGGCTCGGGTGCTGAATCGTCAGCTACGGAAGATGGGCATCGACGAACTGCCCGAAGTCACGGACAAGACTAAGGGTCTGCTGGAGCAGTACAACTCGCTCACACCGGGCACCCAGGAGGCTACGCGTGTCCTGGAGGCACTCCGGAAGGAACTGGCCCGGCAGCACATAGAAATCGAAGTAGACATCGACGCGTGGGAGCGTAGGGCGGGAGCGTGGCGGGAGGCGCGGGAGGAAGCGGAACGCTTGTTTCAAGCTACTCTCTCGCCGTCCGACAGCGACGCCGGCCCGGTGGGAAATGCCGGTATCAGCCCCCGGTCAGTGCCGGCGCTCCGGGAGGCTCAGGCAAACGGATTCATAGGTGACTACGACGCGTGGATAGCGCAGGGGATGCCTCAAGGCGGACCGGACTATGTACCTAGTCTGGGGGGCGCCAGCACGAGGGGGCGCGGCACCGGGCAGACACGCTCCCTGACCGAAGTTCGAGACTTGCTCCTACAGGATGCTTCGGTCGTCCAGCAAATTGCCGAAGCGGGAGACCTTGGAGTGTCCGCATTGTCATTACAACAGTACTTCACGCCGAACCTTCTAGGTCAGTTCAACAATGACGAGTTTGCATTGCTCATATCACTGGTGGAGAGACTGGTCGAGCAGGGCGAGGGCAACAGGACATTGATTCGATGACCGAGCCCTACCGACCCGATGTCCGATGGGAGGTCGATTGGAACGGCAACGGCCGATTCGACCATCCCGCCAGTGACGTGACTAGCGATGTGCATAACTACACAGTCCGCTGGGGATCGGCGGCGGACACCCCGCAAGCCGCCCAGGTCACTAGGGACTCCCCGGATGTGACCGTAGTCGGCGGCATCCTCTCAGACACTGCCGTCGGGTCACTGGAGTTGTACGACCGCGACGGCCGTTTCGACCCGGACAATGTGAACCTGGCGGTGGACGAGGAGAACTTACGCGTTCCTGTGCAGATACGCCGGGTCGATGATGGATTCGAAGTCTGGCGCGGGATAGGGCTACCAAGGTACGGCGTCCTCACACGCTCCACCGAAGTGTTCTCGTGGGACCTGGTAGGGCTCCACGGGGAGGCCATGAAGGCCAGGGTGGAGATTCTAGAACCGAACTTCGGGCTGCTGTCCCAGGTCACCGACGACGCCGACGTGCCACTGAACCTGGCGACCCGCGCCGGCGGGGACGTTCCGCTAGGCCTGGTCACGTTTGCCGGCGCGCGGATCAAATACTTTGAGGCCTTCGGGCGGCTGGCCGGTGGATGGGTGCTGGAGGACGAGCGGGGAAACTGGTTCCTGAGAACCCTTCTCGGAGCCAGTGAGACGACGCCGGTCATCGAGCTGACACTCGACTATGAGCGCTACGAGGGGGCGGTGCTAAGGGAGTTGGAGTCCCTTGTCAGGACCCGATGCCGGCTGGCATCCCAGTCGTGGCAGGTAGTCCGCGAGGACCCCACGGATGCGGAAAGCCCGCCCCGGAAAGTGTCTGTCGGGTCCGCCACCTACAACATGCGGCTAGCCTCTCAGATAACTGTCGAGTACAGGATGCGCGGCGATGACACCCGTTCCGTGAATCGATGGCTCGACCCCGAGGCCATTGGAGCTACGGTAACGGCTGTGCGGAGTCGCGATACCGTCCGCCGCGCTATTCGATTCACGCTCTCGTCTGTCACGGGTGGAGAGGCCATAGTCAATTTCTTCGCCAACATCTCCGCTGTCACACCCGGCCACTACCGCGACGTGATACTGGGCTCGTCCGAGGAGGTCTATGGCGGGCGCGATCTCGGGCTGGAACCCTGGCTCAACGCCAACCACGACAGCGGCGAGAAGGTCGTCGTCCCCTGGCTCGACAATCTCTCGGAGCCGCTGGAGTACTTCCGAGTGACCTTCCCCGAATGGCAGAACGACCCGAACCGGTACCGGCAACTGCGCGCCGCTAAGCCCGGCGAGACTGTGCGGATCGATCTGCCCACCCAGCAGGGCGGCGAGACCACCAAGAAGTGCCTGGTGCTGGCGGTGCGGATGCAGGGAGGAAACCGCCGGATACCGACCCGCACCCTGTACGGTGTTGTCGCGCGGGGCCGCAGGCCGGAGCCCCTGGTGGCAGTGTCCGCGGAAGCCCTGTCGCCGTTCGAAGTGCAAGCCCTGGTCAGACTCTCCGACTCCGACCCGGCTAAGACTATGTACACCACCCTCGACAAGGTGACTTGATGCCCACGGACTCAGCACCCGCCGACCGCGAGGCGTTGTATTTCCAATACTCCGACCTGGACCCTGGATCAACCTACAAGCTCCGCGCCAGCTTCGACCCGTCCTACCCGCTCGACGCCACCCTGGAGACGCTGGTCGAGACTCCCTTCGACCCGGACCCCGCGGGGTTCGACGTGGAGGACGACGACCTTGTGGCGGGCGCGTCCACGTACATGCGCAGCCTGTGTCGGGCGGCGGCGAGCGTCCTAGTGTTCACTGCCAAATCTCTCGCCGAACCCGGGGTGGACGACACCCAGGCCGTATATCAGTATGAGCCCTCGGGCAAACTGACGAAGGCACTGGCCATCGCGCCGCTGGCGTACCCGGCCCTCCCCTCCGGAGCGACTAACAGGAGCACCGTCCGCACCACTTTGCGCGACTTTGTGTCGGGTGGTGATGTATTCACCAACACCGGCGTGCTGAGCGACGACACCGACGAGCTCGATTCCGAGGCTCCCACGGTCGATTGGTCCGACTACACGGGGATGGTGCCTGTCGATTTCGCGTCCCGGTCCTACACCGAGGGTTCGGCAACGCGGAACGCCCATGCCGTCCGCTTCTACGACCCGTTGCGGGAGAGGCTCGTGACGGCCACATTCACGGGGACACGCCGCAACTCCACCGCCTGGCGCAACATCATGTCTCGGGCCATCGAGAACACTTCGGACTTCTCCAACTCCCCCGAAGGGACGGTCCGCCTGACTGTGGGGGCCACCCAGGTGCTGTGGCGGGACGACGACGACAACGTGCTCCAGCGGTTCACGCTGTCGGCTGTGAACAGCAGCGGGGTGGACGCGATCATCGTCGGCAGCCGCATCCTGGTGCTCGACTCCGCTCTGCGACAAGTGTTCGCGTACAACCCGGACGGCTCAACCACCACCACAGGCCCGCCACCGCCGGAGCTCGCGACGTTCACTGTGAACGGGAGAAGCCAGGTCGTGCTCGGACAGGACGGCCCGTTCACCGCGGGTGTGACCGTGGTCGCTAACGATCTCCCCTACCGTCCGCATCTCCGGGTGTCCGGCGCGTCCCTGGACCCCGCTACAAGAGTGACCGTCGAGCCGGCGTTGTGGACATTCGAAGACCTGACGTCTGACGACCCCTACCCGTCGGAAGGGACGCGCCGGTCGAAGGCGTTCACGATAACCGTCGCGTCACCAATTGCCGGCGTGATCACCTACAGCCTGACCGTCACACTGACCGTCGGGCCACTGCTGCCCACCTACGACCCGAACCCCCCTCCCCCGCCGCCGGTTGATCCGGGAGAGACTCCCGAGCCCGACCCGACGCTGCCTCCCACGGCATCCATCACGGTCAGTCCCGCGAGCATCACTGAGGGCGACACCGCATTCGTCACATGGGCATCCACTAACGGGGAGACGGTATCTGTCACACGCGATGGCACCGAGATATCGACCACCCCGTCGGGGACGTTCACAGTCAGCACGGTCACTGGCGACGCCGGAACCCAGACGTTTGCCATCACTGTGACTAACGACCACGAGGACAGCCCGGCTACCGACTCCGCCACCCTGACAATCGCGGCTAAGCCGGTGGACCCCGACGCCCATACCATCGACCGACTCGCTCTCGACACCACCGTCATCGCGTCCGGCGGTTCGACAACGTTGCGCTGGAACACCACTAACTCGCGGAAGGTCACCATAAACGGTACCGACCGGAACGACGACGGGACGCTCACAGTCCGGCCCGCGTCCACCACGACCTACACCCTCGTGTCTCTCGCGGACTCCGGAGCGGAGCCGGAGAGGCTCACACAGTCGGTCACGCTGGTTGTGCAGGCCGCGCCGACGACCGCTCGGGCCCCGTCCATCGACAGCTTCACGCGCTCCCCCGCGACTGTCACGAGCGGGCAGTCGTCCACCCTGACGTGGACCACTAGCAACGCCGAGACTGTGACCCTGGACGGGCGGACGGTCGCGGCGGACGGGTCGCAAGTCGTCTCGCCGGTGCGCTCCACCACCTACACGCTCGTGGCATCATCCACGGGCTTCGACCCCGTGACCCGGACCGTGAGCGTGCAAGTAGGAACTCTGGCGGTCCCGTCCATCGACTCGTTCACGGCCACGCCGTCCACCGCCGTCGATCCGGGCGATCCTGTGGTGCTCCGCTGGGCCACCTCTAACACTGCGACGGTCACGCTCAATGGCGCGGCCGTGGCGGTGGACGGCTCCCAGACCGTCCGGCCGCAGGCGTCCACTAGCTATGTGCTGGTGGCCGGGACGGGAGCTACCGCCGCCCGCCGCACACTGAGAGTCGTCGTGAACCCGACGGTGGACCCTCCCGAGATATCGGCCACTGTCTCTCCGAGCCGTATCGACCCCGGTGGGACCGCGACTCTGACGGTCTCGACACAGCGGGCCACGTCGCTGTTCGTCAATGGCCGCGGGGTGCAACTGGACTCCCGCGGGGGCTACCGCGTTGTCGTCAGACCGACAGGCACCACTACCTACCGGCTCCGCGCGGTGGGACCGGGAGGGGTGAAATCGACTCAAGTAGCCCTGATCGTGAACCCGCCCCTGGCAGACCCGACTGCCGACCTGACCGCCTCCGACACAGACATCCTCGCGGGGGAGGCGGTGGTGCTGACCTACCGCACGACGGGCTCCACGTCGCGGACGATAAACGGGGTCAGTCAGAGACTCGCCGCGGGGACTGTCACGGTCGCTCCCACGGCCACCACTACCTACACGCTCCGAGCGGTCAATGCTAACGGCGTGGCCGCGACCGACACAGTGACTGTGAATGTGACTCCGGCTCCGGAGTTTGTCAGCCTGACGTTCGGCGACCCACAGGAACATTCACAACCCAAAGACACTCTCTGAGATGGAAAGCGTCAGGACCGCTGGGAACGACAGTCAGCATAGCCGGCACGAGAAATCTCCCGCTGTCTGGCAACCGGGAACTCTCAGTCTCCAGTACTTCCGCGACTACAGCGTTCACTGTGTCGTTGCAGTACCAAGGTAAGACCTACGATGCTCGGACGGTCACGTTCAGGTGGCCTGCTCCTACAGCTAGTGTTGCCTACTCATGTGGCCAACAATCTAGGCCGGAAATGTGTATGCAGATGCCAGGGGGCAGATTGAGTTTACTCAGACCCTGACCATTGACTTCAACATTCCCAAAAATGACTGGGTGTCTACTGTCCAAAGTAGCTGTCTGCCATCTTCTAAGATTGTCTAGTCGGCAGGCAACGCGCTCCGGGTTTCCCGGCAGAGACGTTGTGATTGAGGTCACAGCTACCGGCCCGGAGGGACGGCCACAAAATCTGTAGCAGTGGGAGCTCCAAGGTCTGGACAGCCCGTACAAGGGACAATCACAATCCCCTAGAAAGGAAGACATACCATGTCCAATCTGCTGGTCCACAGGACCCGCCTGGAGCTCGGGCAGACCGCGGGGGCTAAGACTCAAGTAGTCTCGGCCGACGCCATCCAGGTCTCCCGCGCCCGCACTATCAATCCCGTACCGACACAGGGCCAGGTAGTGCAGTCGCTCGGCCTGTTCCGCACGCTCGGCTACTCCGCCACGTGCCCGTCGGACTCGTTGCACGACCCGATCTTCCGGAGCATGCCGCACCGGATGTTCTACACCGCCGAGCGGCGCGGCAAGGGCGGCGGCAGCCGTCCCGCGGCGGAGGGCTCCGGGACGTGCACGCTCACGCTCAATCTCCCGTCCGGCGCCCCGGCGTCGTGGGGCGTCGGCATCCAGACTGACGGGGAGGAGACGTCCGCGACGGCCGCCACGACGCCTGTGGTCCCGGCCGCCATACCGAGCTATCAGGAGGGGGCGGTCAGATGGTTCTTCGGCAACGGCAGCGATCTCATCGACTTGACCGACGTCTCCCAGGGCGGGTCGGTCACGTGCACCGCGCAGCAGGTGCAGACTAACAGGCGTTCGGGCCTGGGCGTCAGGGTGGCGTCGTCCGACGTCGTGGCCAAGGGCCTCTCCGCCAGCCTGTCCATCCTGCTGGAGGACACGGCGTCCGACGCCTACTCGGAACTGCTCGGCATGGAGTCGGGCATATTCTTCTGCGCCCGCACCGACGCCGACTACGCCTACGCGTTCCCGGCCGTGATAGCGGACTTGTCGTACAGCGCTCCCAGCACGAGTGTCGCCACCGCCAACCTGACGTTCGCCCAGGCGCCCGGCGGAGGGGCCGTGGCGGGGACGCTGCGCGAGTCGGGCACGCTGGCTGTGGGCAGCGGTCAGGAGGGCTACATCGTGGATGTGACCGGCACCGACGTGACCAGGGTCACTGCTAACGGCAGCGTCCCGGCGTCCGGGTTCGGTGTGGTCGGCTCCGCTCTCGCGATATCGTGACCGTCCGCACCGACCTTGTGGAGCTCCTGCAGGGCTCGGGGTTCCGGACCGACACCACTAACACATCCGGGCTGTACCGGGACGGCATCTGCTATGTGCTGGCGGCGGGATACGACCGCGCCGAGCTCGCCTACACCCTGACTGTGGTCGCGGCCGTGGGCATCGGGCAGAGCATCGACGAGTACATGGAGAGGGTGTGGACGGCCCTGTCGTCCTACCCGGCGTACGCCCCGGTGGACGCGTCGTTCACCTACGGCTCCATCCCGCTGGAGGGGCGAGAACTCCCCGCCGCGGACTTCACGGAAATAACTGTGGTGGCGGGGGCCACGATATAGCCCTGAGCGGGCCTGTAAGGCCCCATATCGGCCACAGGAGCGGTTCCGGGGTATCTTTGCACCCTAGGGCGATTCGGAGGCCGATATGACCCCTCTCTGATACGACACGAAATTCCACATAGACGCGACAACGCCCCGGGGGATGGGAGCAACCCCGGGGCGTTGTCACCAGTCTGTTTGTGAGTGTTGACTGGATATGTGACCCTAGTCTACATCATCCCGCCACCCCTTGCCATAGTCGCGGTCGTCCGCCAGGCAGAGCTCGCATGAGCAGTCGCGGTGCTCCGGGAAGCCGCAGATGTACTGCTCATAGTACTCACGGCTCACCATCGACGGTCCCCTCCCGCGCGATCTCCCGTATCCGGAGAAGCTCGTCGATCAGGGCGTCGATACTGTCGATCATCTCTGCGACCAGGTGGACCGGCAGACTGTTGTGCTCAGCCATCGCCGTGTTCCTTCTCTACTAACTCGTCCAGGTGGATCAGGGTGTCCACCACAAGGTCGATCAAGTCGTGAAGGAAGCGGCGCAACCGCTCGGTCTCGGTCATGTGACCGTTGTGCTCAGTATTCGGCATCGTCAATCATCTCCCTTACCTTGAGCAGGACGCTCAGTGAGACGTCCTCCGCGGGATAGGCCCGCGCCAGCACGACCCTGATCTCATCGAGATCGTCTATCAGGCCGTCCAGGGCCTTAGTGCGCCGTAGGTTCACTGTGTTGCCTTTCTTGTTGTCGGCTGGAGAGATTGCCGGGAGCGGGGCGGATGGTCCCCGCTCCCGGCGTCCTCAGCACCACCTGAGGAGATTATTCGGCCCCCCATGTCATGAGCAGCACCGGCATGTCAGGGGTCTCCGCGGAGCATTCACCCGACAGTAGCCTCCGAATCTCGGCGGGGTCGTCGACGACTTTCACCGGTATGACATAGTGGTTGAAGTCCCCGTCTTCCGGTATCACATCGTGGATACTGTCGGTGTCGGGGTCGTCTCCCACGAGCAGGGCTCTGTCAGGGGTGTGCCTGATATACATTGTGTTTTCCTTTCTTATACGGGGACGCCGTAGTAGTCGCCCTCGTGCTTGACCACTTCGACAGTCTTGAGCGAAGTGGTTCCGTCCTTCCTGTGCACATTGATTCGGATATCGTCCTCGTGCTTCGACCACGGGCGGCTCGCATCGCACCAGTCCAGTTGAACTACCCACACCCCGTCAACCCGGCGCCACGACCCCGAGTGCGCGGCTGTGCACGGGCCGTCGTACATGTACCGGGCGGCGTGCTTCCGGCCGTTGGAGAAGCCCTCGGACTTGCCGCGGCGGTAGCCCTCCCAGTACGCGTCATCGACCTTCGACTTCTTGATCTTGTCCGAGGCCTCCCGCTTCCGACACCGGGCCAGTTCGGTCGCCAGTTCCGGCCGCCGGCCTATGGCTATCACCAGAGCGGCAGACAGCTCGTTCAGAGAGCCGCGGTCCACAGCGTCCGAACGCCCGATGGACGCCAGCCGGGCCAGCACGTTCTTCTCCAGCTTGTTCACTGCTGCCCTTTCAACAGATTGAACTGCTCCTCGCACCAGTCCTTGCCGCGGGACTTGGCGACCAGGGTGCCTCGCATGGCCTGCCAGGCCCCTCCGGTGCCTTTGAACCGGTCGAACCTGGCGACATACTTCTCAATGTCCGCGACGTCCCGGTCCTCTTTCGACCCCTCGACAGCGCTGTGCGCGGCCACGGCCCGGTCGGCATAGGTCCGGAGCTCCTGCTGCCGCACCAGCTCGCTGTGGGCGTCCAGGACCCTGCCCGACCGTTTCGACTCTTTGAGCACTTCGATGCCTATGTCTATGTCCTGCCTGGATATCCGCATCTTCGGCCGTTGGTGAAGCAGGGACAGGGCGAACGCGACCTTCCTGAGCACGATCAAGGTATGGCCCCCGATATAGAAGTCGCGGCAGAAGTCCGGCGGCTCCTGGCCCTCCTCCAGGGTGCCCGCCAGCACCATCTGGTGCTCCAGCTTGCCCAGTTTCCCGTGCTCGCGCACCCGGTACTCGTGATGGTCGCCCACTCTGACGTGATCGCAGTGCTTGCGCAGGACGCTAGGCGTGTGCCACCGGTCGAACTTGACCTTCTCCATCTGCGGACGGTCCGGGATGTCCGCACGCGACGACCGGCGGGCGTCCATGAACAGGATACGCTGCCGGAGGCCGCTGGTCTCGTTCCAGACCGCGATCATGTGGTCGTCCGTCCCGCATATGGCCGCGGACAGGGTGTAGAAGCCCTTGCGCACCATCCTGCGGCGGTCCACCTGGCTGGCGTGGCTCGACAACTGCCCGCCCATGAACGCCGACTTCAAATCGCTGCACAGGGTGTCCGTGTACGCACGGGACGCCGTGAAGCGGTCCACTTCGTCGAAATGGATCATAGCGTTGTAGGTGTAGGCGCTCTGGAGCTTGTACATCCTGCGCTTGCTCGTCTTGCGGATTTCCCGCTTCGGGTTGTCTGTCTCGCGGTCGTGGACGCCCTCCAGGAACGACGATATGCCCTGCCCGCTCGTAGGCGTGAACGTCACCTGGCTGCGGCGGTTCTCTCCGGCGTCCTTGCCGGGCTTGCTCGCCAACTCCCCGGCGTACGGGTACAGGACCTGGCGCGGGTACTCCATGAGATCGTCGGTGGCCTCGACAGCCTGGGACTTGCCGGCAGACGACGGCCCGAATATGGCCGTGTACAGGCCCGGCTGGGCGGACTTAGCTCGCTGCTCCGAGTACAGGCGGACTTGCCACGACACTGACATGGAGGCCCTGGCCATGCATGCGGCGAGAAGGGCGAAAGGATTGAGGCCCACAGACTCGGCGTACTGCCGCAAGTCGCGGAGATAGTCGGTGCGGTCGAACACGTCGAAGCTCCGGCGCGGGCTCTGCTCCCATTTCGGGGTTTGAGCGACTATCCCGTCTATGGCGGCGGGCCAGTCGTCGTCGTCGGCCCCGTCACAGTACTCGGCCACTAGATGAGTCAGAGCGGCCTTGAGCAGAGCACCCTCGAAGTAGTGGATGCCGTACAGGCTGCCTGCCTGGCGCACTAGCCACGTGTTGCGCCCCCCGCGGCGTATGCGGGTGCGGCGGAGCTTCAGGAAGCGCTCAGTCTCGGCCCACGCCGAACCCTTAGTCAGCAGATCGCTCAGGGCCGCGGGAGCGGGGCCCAGAGGCACACCGTTCCACTTCCGGGGATGCGCCGGGTGGTCGGACCGGCATATGCCGAACGTGCGGCCCGCCAGATAGTCCGTGTACGGGAGCCACCGGATGTCGCGTTCACTCTTCTGGCCCGGCTCCGCGAGCATGTAATAGTGCTTGCCCGAAGTCGTCCGAACGGTGCACACGTCCTCTCCGGAGAACAAGTCGTCGTAGAAGTCCTGGATGGCCCGCGAGTCCGCGTCCACGCACACCAGGTGACGGCCGCAGTCGGCGTGGCGATTGAACAGGACGGCGTGACCGTTGCCGTCGGGATGGTCCTCTGGCACGTCCCTGTCGTAGAAGTCTTTGTAGAGGGGTGTGGTCTTGCGCTTGTCCTCCGCGATGCTCATGGGCATGCACGGGAGGCCTAGGTCTCGGAACATGGACACAATGCTGTCTGTCATGGCCATAGTATAGCAGCATAGTAGTACCGATCTGAGTCACGTCTGCGTGAACACGCCCATATATATGGGTAAATAGATAGATATGCCAACCCTACCTTTTGATCTACAGCCATATTCGCGCACGTGTGACCCGCGGCGATACTGCTAATGCTAAGTACTAGACTGTGGTCGCGGGGCCGCGGGAGCACAGGGCTCTGGGTTATTGGTACATCCACCGCGGCCCCCACCCCGTGCTAGGCTGTGGGCGGCGGGGCGTCACGGGCTTGAAATAAGCAACAGGTTTCAGGGTGTGTGCCCGTGGCCCCCCGCCCCCTCCCGGTGGGGGTCCCGCGTTGGAGATGCGAGGCCAGGATCGAGAGCGGCC
>CBDETH010000004.1:0-10886 GCA_965242885.1 bacterium | reverse complement strand
ACACTCGTGCTGGGAGCGCTGTACGACAAGTCCGCTATCACGGCCGGGAACGCGTAGGCGTAGTCGGCGTCGGTGCGGGCGCAGAAGAAGATGCCCGACTCCATGCCGAGCAGTTCCGAGTAGGCGTCGGACGCCGTGTCCTCCAGCAGGATGGACAGGCTGGCGGAGAGGCCCTTGGCCACGACGTCGGACGACGCCACCCTGACGCCCAGCCCCGAACGCCTGTTAGTCTGCACTTGCTGAGCGGTGCACGTGACCGACCCGCCCTGGGAGACGTCGGTCAAGTCGATGAGATCGCTGCCGTTGCCGAAGAACCACCTGACCGCGCCCTCCTGATAGCTGGGAATGGCGGCGGGGACCACCGGCGTCGTGGCGGCCGTCGCGGACGTCTCCTCGCCGTCAGTCTGGATGCCGACGCCCCACGACGCCGGAGCGCCGGACGGGAGATTGAGCGTGAGCGTGCACGTCCCGGACCCCTCGGCCGCGGGACGGCTGCCGCCGCCCTTGCCGCGCCGCTCGGCGGTGTAGAACATCCGGTGCGGCATGCTCCGGAAGATCGGGTCGTGCAACGAGTCCGACGGGCACGTGGCGGAGTAGCCGAGCGTGCGGAACAGGCCGAGCGATTGCACCACCTGGCCCTGTGTCGGCACGGGATTGATAGTGCGGGCGCGGGAGACCTGGATGGCGTCGGCCGAGACCACCTGGGTCTTGGCCCCCGCGGTCTGCCCGAGCTCCAGGCGGGTCCTGTGGACCAGCAGATTGGACATGGTATGTCTTCCTTTCTAGGAAATTATAGGGGTTACGGCGACTGTCACAGAGTCCTGTGCAGTCACTCCGTCCTCCGACACCACTAGGAACCGGTATGTGGTGGTCTCGCGGGGAGTACGCGTCAACGACCCGGTGCTCTGGGGGAGGCTTATGCCGTTGATCGACCACACCACAGCACCGGACGACCGGTAGTCCAGCACTACAGACTCGCCCTCGGTCAGTGTGTCGGAGGACGCCGAGATATCGGCTTCCGGAGTCTCCGCCACCTGGTCCACTATGAGGCTTCGCGTCATGACTCTGGTGCCTAGCAGGCCGGTCACGGCGATGATGTGAGTCGATGATGCAAACGGTCGGTAGACACGAGTGAAAACCCCGTCCACAGGAATGGCCACGGTCTGGTCGTCTATCTCAAGTTGTGTCGCATCGTCGGTGGATACCACTAGTTCGGCAGTGTCGCCGGAGGCTATCGGGTTAGGGAGCAACGTAGCGGAAGCGTTGGGCGGAGTGCCCGTGGTCCTGTCCGCCGGTTGCACCACTACTGTCAGGACTTGACTAGTGGTCCTGCCTTCGGAGTTGGCTATCGTGAGGGTGTAGGCCGTAGTCTGAGTCGGTCTCACAGTCCTGGACCCGGACACTGCCACGTCGGAACTGTCCAGCCGAGCGCTCACAGCATTCTCAGTGGCCCACGTCAGATCGGTGGAGCCTCCGCTGGCCAGTACGCGGGAGCCCGCCTTGAAAGACGTGATACGGGCCGCGCCGGGTACTGCCGGCCGCGCTGTGGCAGTGACCGTGGCCGTGTCCGTCACAGACCCGTCGTCGTTCACAGCCGTGATCTCGAACACGGTGTCTCCCGCCGATGCCGGGGTGAACTCGACGAACCCGGACAATCCCGCGCCTACTTCGGTACCGTCGCGGGTCACAGACACTGTGTCGGCGTTGGACGCCACCCACGAGACTATTGCGGTGTCTCCTGCTCTCAGCATGGCAGGGCTCGCAGAGAACAGTTCTATTACGGGAGGGATGGTCTCATCCACCGGCGGTGCCGGCTCCTCGGCCCCCGGCCGCTCCGGATCAACCTGGGGTGGCACTTCCGGTATTGGATCCACAAGAAGTGCCTTCACTTCAAGCGTGACAGTGAGCTTGTAAAGCACGCGTCCCAGCAGTGGGTGCTGAAGGATTATGTCGAAATCCTTGGAGCGTTCCGTGCCTTCTTCCGGGAAGGTACGGCTGCGCTCGATGTCCACGTTGCCTTCCTGGTCTGTCACGACTTCTGTCCGGTAGTACGCGATGTCCCGGAACGTCCAAAACCCATCATCCGGTTCTATGGTGATAACCGCGGCGGGGTCCAGTGAGAACGCTTGGATGTTCAAATGCGGGCGGTAGGGAAGGTCGGCGTTCACTACGATTGCTTTAGCCGTGAACGGACCGGCTTGCCCTAGCACGACTATGGTACTTCCGTTGACGACTATGGTAGCCAACTCCGGGGGAGGCGGTCCGGTAGTGGAGGTCGTCCCGTCCGGGTTGTATGAGAACACTTGGCGCAGACCGGAGTCAACCACCATGATGCGGTTGCCGGCTATGAGCGCGTCCTCGCCGTCCCTGTTCACTGCCGTGAGATCGAAACGCTTCAGGACGTCCCCGTCCTCGTTGAGCCACGTCACCTGGGTGGTAGACACATTCAGGCGGACCGTCCCTTCCGGAGAGTCTGAGAAGTCCGATGTGTTCTCAATGGCCCGAGACATGATGTTGCGCCAGGCGGTGGAGTTGCGCCGCGAGCCTGTGAACGTAGCCGTGACTAGCTGCTCGCGCAACGGATCATAGAAGCGGACGGCATGAGCGTTTTGTATTGACGAGCTCGGTCCGTAGGACCGGGACGCTAAGTCCACAGGCACCATCCCGGAGTAGTCGGACCAATCGACCGTGGGAGCTTCGGAGTCGAGCTCGGATGTGTCGTCGCTCAGCACGCCGGTGTTGGTGATGACTTCGCCGCCCGAGATAAAGTCGCGCAGGGTGGTGCGGACAGTGCTCCTGTTAGTTGCCCCGGAGGGGAGGGCCGGGTACGCCAGCGGCGGGATGGCTAGAGCCTGCTCCAGTCTCCCCGCCGGTGTGTAATGGTAGACGGCCTGGGTGCTGTCCACCCCGGATGCGGCGACAGATTCGGCAGTGAACACTAGGACGTCTCCCGACGCCCTGCAAATGCTCCGCAGGAACGTGGACGCTCCCGGTACGAGGTCGTCATCTCCTATGGTGAATCCCGCGGGGTCGGGGTCCGGGGGGAGAGTCGCCAGCACTTCTACTGTAGCGTCCAGTGGGAAGGTCGCGTCATACGATGCCCTCACCTTGTACGTGCCCGGAGTGAGACCCTGGAAGTCGAACAGCATCTCACCCGATTCGGCGGGCGCGCTCTGCGCAGGCATCAAGCTGGATCGACGCTGACGTGCAGCGTTCGACTGGGGTCGGGAACCCTGAGTTGTACTGCCACTTGCATCTCGAAAGGCGAGAGGGTAGTCGCGCGTAGCGCGGTCAACGGCTGTGGGGGCCTGGAGCGTGTGACGATCCCGTAAAGAGTACGCGTAGGGATGCGCCCGAATCCTCCCTGGAGTCTCACAGCCAGGATGATCGCCTTCACAACGCGTGTCACGCCCTGTCGGGTCTCCAATTCTATGTGATGGACAGTGCCCGGCTTAGCTCCGATCAATGTTCGGAGTCTGCCGCGGTCGTTTTGCCATTCGGGATATCGCACCTGGACGTACTCCAGCGGCTCGGTCAAATTGTTGAGCCATGGTATAACTATTGAGTCTGCCCCGGATAGTTGTTGGTTCAGCCACGGTTGGAGGTCCGAATCGCGTCGCCCGTACACAGCTTCGGGGACAAGGGACACAAACTCCCTTGTAGTGCCTGCCTGAAGCGTGCGGACTTGGGCTTTCAACTGCACCGAAATCTCCCCACCCTCTGCCGAGAAAATCCGATATCGCACCGTTCTAGCGCGGATGTCGGACGACACGATCCTCGCAGTAGCTTCGCCAAGAACTTCCGGTTCCTCCCACTTGACTATTTGACGACTGTCGTCACTTCTCATTGTGAACTGATAGACGGGCGATCCTCGCCGCGGGACAGTGTGTGTCGCTCTGCCCACTGCCACGCCCACGGGTGCGCCCTCGGAGTCGCGCACTACATCGAAGTATTGACTGCCCAGCGTCGCCCTGGTCCTCACGAGCCCCGGAATCTCGCGGAGGATGTCCCCGTCGTAGCGCTCAAATTCCTGGGACAGCACCCCTAGTGACTGAGTGACGTGGGCATCCGCGAGAGTCCTAAGTATCCAGTTGCCCCGCTCGTCTTCCAGCATCCATCCGCCGGCCAGCCTGGCTATGTGCTCGTAGTATTTGATGCGCGCCCCGTTGAACGACACAACCCCTAGAGGCAGATCGCGCCCCGGCAGAGTCGAGAACGATGACGGTACATCGTCCTCTATGCGGGAGATAAAGCCAGGCTGGTCTACGACATCAAGGCGGGTCTTCATCCGCTCCCCGTGGGTGCCTGTCAGATTCCATGTGAACGACTTGTCCCTGGAACTCAATGTGCCATAGGTCGGTACTCCCTTGCCGCGCCAAATCTCCAGCCCGTCGTACAGCACCCTTACGGGCACTATGGCGCGCAGAGCATACTCGTTCACGCGCAGGCGGGCGGAGTCCGGGTCGAAGCGGCCGTCGCGGTCTTCGATCCGCAAGGTCCCCGAAGCAGTGTCAGATGGCACCCCTCCAACCACGGTCACATCCTCGGAGTCGGCGTTCACTCTCGCAGACTGCGGGGTGTCCGCCGCCGAACCCCAGCGCAGACGCCACAGTGACGCGAATCGGGTCACGTCGGACTCGGGATGCCCGAAGCTTCCGTTGTTGTCCCAATCCATCTGCCATCGGATATCGGGTCTGTAGGGCTCGGGCATCGCTTATCAGTCCCGAATAAAGGTCTTGCTGCCCTCGGAGGAATCGACCAGTTGCTCCAGCAATTCGTTAGTGAGTCTCTGCTGTCCAACGAACTCGGGGATAGTAGCGGGGTTGGACGGGTCGATCTGACTGCTGTAGAAGTTCACACTGCGCGTGTCCAGTGTTCCGTCGGGGAGGACCCTGTTGCCCGGCAGTACTGTTGTCGCCTGATCCGCCAGGTTGGCAGCGCCCTCTTGAAAATTGATCAACCCTCCGCCGCGAGCCACCTCCTGCTGCTGCTTCAACGAATCCACCAGAGCGTTGTACTCCTTGAGGGCTCGGATCGCCCGGAATCGGTGGTCGGCCTGCCTGCGCAACGCATCCGCCTCTGCATCTATGGCCTTGGCGGACTCTTTCAGCTTCTCGATGTACGGTCCCAGTGCCTCGCGGTACTCATCTATGGTGATCAAACCGGCGTCGTACAACGCAGTAAGGTCCTCCAACTCGGCGTTCTGGCCGTGGATGAGGGCCTGGATATGGGCCAGTGCTTCACGGGCTGTCTTGGACTCGGGATCAACACTTGTGTAAATCCCCAAGAGCTCCTTCAGCTTGTCAGTGACTTCTACATTCTCGTTCCCGAGCACGCGCATCTGGCGGCTCAGCACCCGCGCCTCATCCTCAGTCAGGCCGAATCGGTCCTTCAACATGTCCACGTGACGGCCGGTTGCTGTGAGGCTCTCGTTCAATTCTCCTGAGGCATCGTCCGATCCCGCGAGAATGTCGGCGAAAAAGTCTAGGATTTCTGTCTTCGCATTGTCGAATCGCAGGGAGAGTCCACCGAACGACTCAGCAAACTTAGCGTTGATCCGTTCGGTGTCCTGGAGGCGCAATTCGGCGTTCCGGTTCAGCTCTTCGGCGTATCCGGCGGTCGCCGCTGTCGTCCGCTCAATCGCTTCTAGAACCCCGCGTTCCTCATCGGTCAGTTCAGCTAGAGCCGAGCTATACGCCACCGCACTGTCGCGTAGCTCATTGATCGAGAGCCCGGTACGCCTGGCCAGGAAGTCAAGGGTGGCGTACTCCTCCGAGGTCACCCCGGCCGCGCGGGCCTGTTCCTCAAGAGCCTTCGCGTTCTCAAGACCGGCGGCGACTTGCTCCCGGATGGCCTGTGTGACTTGGACTACAACCGTCGCGAGAATTGTCATCTTGAGCGTCACAGCACTCGCGGCGGCGGACAGGATATTGAAGGCCTGCAGCCCCAACGCTCCCATACGCGCCAGGGACGCGCCCGCCTTAGTGGCCACCGGGGTCAGTCGGTCGCGGCCCTCGATGTCGAACAGGAAGCCTCTTCTAGGCACGATTCACCTTTGCCAGAGCTCGTGATATCGAAGCGCCCCCCAGAGCGCCCATTGCTCGTTGGACGCCCTGCTGGATACGTCCCTTGTACGGACCCGGCCCGAACTCCCACCGGTGGACGTAGCGGTAGCCGCGATGGGTGGCGGAATTATAGACCTTGATGACGCGATTCTTGGCGTCATAGAACGTGGTGAACTGGCTACGCGAGTCATTCTCCCCATCCGGCCAAGGGCTGGCGGGACCCTTCAAGTACGCCTCTACTTCCGCCGCCAGCTCTTTGTACATCTCATCGGTGAAGTCATTGATCTCGCCCACGACCTGGTTCAGCAGCGGGACAGCCTCATTGTAGGCGGTCAAAGCATTAGATGTCCCGCGCAACCCGGATATCGCTATCGCCCGCCCCCTGTCGGCCCTGGTACCGCTCCCACTGGTCCGGCCGAAGGAGCGTATCGCCCTGTGGGCCCGGCGGAGCCGAGCGGGCGATGTGGATATGCGGAGAATGGGAACCATCGTGTCTTTCGTGTCGTATCAGAGAGGGGTCATATCGGCCTCGGAATCCTCCGACCCTACAAAGATACCCTAGGACCGATTCTGGGGCCGATATGACCCCATACGGGGCCGCTCAGAGCATCCTGAGAGACCGCACCTAGGGCAGCATATGCACGGTTTGCTGTTGCATTCGAACGCGTTGCACGGCCGGCAGTCAGTCATGCCCGCCGTCCCATTCGAAATCGTCGTAGTCGCCGGGGTCCAGCACGAGGCTCAGAGTCGGCTCGCCGGCCTTGTAGCGGCCGACCAGTGGCAGCCCGGAGACCCCCGCGAGAATCTTCCGGTCCGCCTCCGAGAGGGCTATGCGGACTTCGTAGCTGTCACGATCCACAGCAGCCCCCGTAGAACGCGCAGCACGACATGCACACAGCCGAGGCGCAGTCGGAGCAGCAGTGCCCGTGGCCGACATCGTGGCAGGGCTCGGGGGCGTGGTCGTGGGTGGCCGTCCACGTCAGGGACGCCGCCGCCACGACCACTGCCAGGGCCGCGATGATCCTGTCGATCATCTGTCAGTCAGTCCTGAGCGGACGGCTGTGCTCTGCCAGCCACTCCCGCACTTCGATGACGACCATGCCGCCCGCGAGGACGACACACGCCGCCGCGGCGTTGCCGGTGAGGGCGATGCCTGTGATTGCCAGGAGCCAGACGATTCGGGCGATCTGCTCATATTTGCTCATTTCTATAACCTTTCTGTGGGATGTTGTCGATCTGTCGGTCGGGTACGGCGTCGGCGTCCTCCGCGGCAGCGTCCTCGGCAGCCCGCTCGGCGTCGGTCCGGGTGGGATCGGTGTCTGTCACGGCTGCCATATGATCAGGACAAAACACGTAGCCACGACCAACAGGAACGCTATAACCAATAGGTGCATCATACCTTGACGCTCCCTACATAGACGTCCTGTACTTCTCGGTCACCTACATATATCTTCTGTACTTGTCGGTCTCCCACGTACATATTGAACGCCGTATCGACAATGGGAGGGCCGATGTCGCCTATGGCTGCTCCGCTCGCGGAGCTCATCGTGATCTCCAGATCGTGCGGGTCGGCCTGTTCGATCAAGTCCGCGAAGGTCGAACGGATGGTGTAGGTCCGGCCCGCGATCTGTGGCGTCGGGGATGCTTGCACCAAGTCCATCTGATACACCGAATAGGTCCGGCTGCCCAGTCCGATGTCCACAATCACGTCGCGGCCGGTGTCGCGGTGACCGGATATGTTGGCCCGCCACCACCGGTCCGCTCCCGGAGAGTACAAGTCGAACACAGTGTCCTGGGAGGGGCCGGTCACGCCCCCGTCGTTCCAAAGGGCCAGGCCGCCCACCATCTGCACCCACGACGTCCCGGAGCGGATCGTCGCCCGGTAGAACCCGCCCTCATTGACGGGACGGTCCGAGTCGAATGTGGCATCGACAGAGAACCACCCGTCGTTGAGCCGCAGTCCCGAGTCCTCGCGCCACTGGGCGCCGGGGTTGCTGCCGCCGAACTCGCGGCCGTGGGAGACCGTGAACGTCTGAGTTATGGCCACTAGACGCTCACTGTCCGCTCGACACAGTAGGACGCCAGGGCGTAGCGCTTGTCACAGTTCCGGCAGACGAGCCCGCCCTGCAACGTCAAGTCCAGGGCGTCGCCGTCGTCAGGGCAGCGGAGCCTGTTGTCGCCGGGCGGTGGCACGGTCGGGGAGATCACGACGACGCCTCCACGATCAAGTACACGGTGCTGTCGTCCTCAGACGTGAGAGCGTCGTACTCGGCCTGAGTCAGGGTAGCGACCTTGTTCACTGACCCGAGCACCGACACCGCGAGCTCCCCGTGGTATGTGGTCTCGGCCTCCGACTTGTACAACGCGATCTCGGACGTCCTGTCCACCTTGCCCGAGATGTAGTAGTCGTAGCCCGCGGTGCCATTGTCCACATTGATGGGAACCCATCCGCCCGCCAGGAACGCGGTGTCGTCGAACAGGATGCGCCAGTCCCCGCGGCTCTGAGTCTGGGCCAGGCGTATCACGGCCTGGTCGGTAGTGGTGGCCGTGCTCCCGAAATGGGCGTCAGTGAGCGTGGCCGTGAAGGCCACACCCTGGACGTCCAGATTCTTTGTCCCCGCCTCTATGGCCTGCCGGTCGGCGTTAGCCACAGCGACGCGTGCCACTGCCGCCGTCGCTGCCGCGGAGTTCTTGACCAATGTGGTGGCCCCGTCGAGATGCAAATCGCGGGTCACATTTTTCAGGGCGTCTATCGCCTGTGGAATCCCGACAGCATCAAGCTGATCTTCGACGGCGGAGCGGGTCAGGTCGCCCTCCCATTCGAAACTGCCCGTCCCTAGTTGCACCCGTCCTGTGGTGAACGTGTCGCCCTCATAGAACGCGATCCGGTAGTACGCCCACGACGAGTCCGCGCCCACCCGCTCGCCGGACCATGTGCCCAGCACCCGGTCGTGAATCTGGCCGTTCTGGCTCCCGCCGCCGATGGTGTAGCGGAAGCGGTAGGTGCTCTGCTGGGCGCCCGGAAGGATGCGCACATAGACATACTGGGCGGTCGTGCCAGACACGTCGGCGTTGCCGTAGGCCAGAGCGGCGACGGCATTGACCGCGGTCAGCAGCCCTGTGGCGGCGGACCATCCGGCCACTCCGGAGTCGGAGACGTTGGCCCATGTCTGCGGGTTCTCGCGGATCGGGTGCACCCGCTGTTCGACCAGGTGCAACCGGTTCCTGGCCTCGCGGTCTGCGAGCTCGTAGTCGCTGCCGCCTATGTCGATGCCCGCCAGTTCGGCGTCGCCGGCGGCGGGGGTGTGGGCCGTGACGGGGGTGCCATCGGTTCCGGGGTCGCCCTTGTCGCCCTTAGCGCCGGGGTCTCCCTTAGCACCGGCGGGGCCGCGGTCGCCCGGATCGCCCTTGTCGCCCTTAGGGCCGGGATCGCCGTCGTCTCCCTTGTCGCCCTTAGCGCCGGGGTCGCCCTTCGGGCCAGTCTGCCCGGACGTGACGTCGAATATCTGCAAGGTCCCGTTGCCCTGCCCGAGAGTGGCGCGCAGCGTCCCGCCGCTCGTCGAGAACGTGATCGCATCGGAAGTGTTGCGGCCGTACTGCCAGACCAGTGATCTGATCTCGGTCTTCGAGACCAGCAGCCCGGCGTCGTTGCGGGAGCCGTGCAGGATGCGCAGATACACGATGTCGGTCAGGCTTGTGAGCGTGACCGTGCTGACCGCGGTGCCCGCGGACAGCCCGAAGTCGGCGCCGTTCTGAGTCAGTGCCAGGGAGCCCGCCGCGCCGGACTCGCCCTGGTCGCCCTTGTCTCCCTTGTCGCCCTTAGGGCCGTCGTCCCCCTGGTCGCCCTTGTCGCCCTTAGGACCCTGATCGCCGGTGTCCCCCTTCGGACCCTCGTTGCCCTGATCGCCCTTGTCGCCCTTAGGGCCGATGCCGCCCTGCGGCCCGGTGTCGCCCTTAGGACCCTGGGAGCCGGTGTCGCCCTTGTCGCCCTTCGGGCCGGCGGGGCCGGTCGGCCCGGGGTCTCCCTTGTCACCCTTGGCGCCGCCGAAATTGCCGATGCTGTTCCAGGACGACCCGTCGTACTCATAGACCTCGTTAGTGTCAGTGTCCAGATAGAAGTCCTGGGACCGCGCCGAGATCGTGGGCGCACCGGAGGCCTCGTACCACTGCGACCCGACGCCCGCGGGGCCTGTGTCTCCCTTGTCGCCCTTCGGGCCGGGGTCTCCCCCGTCGCCCTTCGGACCCTCCGGCCCGCGGTCGCCCTGATCCCCCTTGTCGCCCTTCGGGCCGACCGGGCCGTCGGGTCCCGTCGGTCCGGGGACGCCCTGCTCGCCCCGCTCGCCCACAGGACCGGCAGGACCGGTGGCGAGACTGAGCGTGCCCAGAGCTTGCTGGGAGAAGTGCGCCTGCCCACCGACGATGGAGGCCGCCCGGAGCGTGAACGCCGCGCCGTTAGTGCGGGTCACCCGGAGCGTGTACCCGACAGTCGTCGGCCCTTCAAGGTCGCGCTCGTCGATAGTGATGTCGCCGTACGGCCCGAGCTCGATGACGCTGCACGAGTACAAGTCGGCCAGCGGAATGGTCTTGAGCTCGCTGGCGGATATCAGGGTGCTGATCCGCCGCGGCGGGGTGTCGAACGACTTGCCGTTGAACTCGTGGCGGACGACAAAATCGATGTTGTAGTTAGCCTTCTCCGCTATGTCCAGGTACAGGAAGCCCTCATAGTTCGACTCGAACGGGACGTCGGCGTACACCCGGTCAGTGAACGTCTCGGTCCCAATCGGAATCTCCCAGTCCGTAGCGGAGGCTATGGGAGACGTG
>CBDETH010000003.1:0-11091 GCA_965242885.1 bacterium | reverse complement strand
ACTTAACCTGAGTGGGCCCGAACACACTGTTCCTAGTGCCGAGTTCGCCTTCTTCCTCTTTCAGGTGGAGGATATGGCCGACCCGCAGCGACGCTATCCCCTGACCCAAGCCGACTTTGCCCTCTTCAATCCCAACACCCGCACCTGTCCCACCTTCCGTACCCGACGCGACAAAGAAATCGCAGCAAAAATGTACGAGCGGGCGGGTGTGTTTGTCCGCGACTACGAGAAAAGGGGGGGGGGAATCCGTGGGGGGTTCGATTCCAGACTATGTTCCACATGGCAAACGACGCGCACCTGTTCAAGACGAAAGAGTCGTTGGAAGCCGAGGGCTTCCGACTGGAGGGCAACATCTACGTACGCGAAACCCCTGGGGAGTGAGCTTTCAGAGGATGTTCGACATGGCTAACGACGCAAACCTGTTCCGTACCCGCAAACAACTAGCCCAAGAGGGCTGGATTATGGAGGGAAACGTGCATCGGAAGAAAGAAGAACGTTACTTGCCTCTCTATGAGGCCAAGCTGTTCCATCAGTACGACCATCGCTTCGCCACCTTTGAGGATGCCAGTGTCGGAGACCTCAAAAAAGGCAAGGCCCGCCCGGTAGCCCCAGAAGAAAAAACCGATCCGGAATCAGTTGTGTTACCCCGCTACTGGGTCCCAGAAAATGAAGTTAATCAACGCACGGCATCCAATAAGAGAGAGAGAGAGAGAGAGAGAGAGAGAGAGAGTTCTCCTGGAGTTGGCCAGACAAATCCAGGGCTCGCTTTCCGTCAGATTACAAACGCCACCAACGAACGGGCTGGGATCTTCTCAATGATTCCTCCGTTCGGGCTAGGACATTCAGGTGCACTTCTCTTGGTTGGTACCTCGCCTTTCGATGTATCGCTCGCTCCACCGATCAAAGAACCTCGCTCTTCACAGTCATCCCAGAGTTCGCAGTGAGCAATATGGCCCCTCTACTCAAACTGGAGCCGACCGAATGGATCCAAGCCTTCCGCAGCATCACCAACGCCACCAACGAACGCACCATCATCACTAGCTCACTACCCGAGAGCGGGGTCGGTAATAGCTCACCCACTATGGACTACACAGAAGCCCGTGCCTTCGCCACCATGTTGGTAATGGCCAACATGAACAGCCTCCCTCTGGATTGGGCGGCTCGCCTCTCGGTAGGGGGCGCAAACCTCAACTTCTACCTGGTCAAACAGTTCCCCGTTCTTCCGCCCGAGGCCTACCTGGAGTCCCCTTCTCCTGGCCAACCCTCCTATGCCCAGATCATCGCCCCCAAGGTTCTGGAGCTGACCTTCACCGCCTGGGAACTGGAACCCTTCGCCCGCGATCTCGGTTACGAAGGCCCTCCTTTTGAGTGGGACGAGGAGCGCCGCCATCGCCTCAAATGCGAGCTGGACGCCATCTACGCCCGGATGTACGGGCTGGACCGCTCCGACCTGGAACACATCCTCGACGCCCCTCCCCCCAGCGCCTCCTTCCCCGCCCTGAAACGAAACGAAATCAAGCGCTTCGGCGAATACCGCACCCAACGCTACGTCCTGACCGCCTTCGACCATCTCCAAAACGGTCAGCTCCCCGATCTCAGGATTGACCCAGGAGCGGGATCAGCCTAAGTAACGGCGGGCACCGTCGGCCGCGAGCGGTCTAACCTGCCTACATGGCTAACTGGCAGGTTCCCGAGCCGGACGAGATTCTCGAAGTAGTGCTGGAGGATGGAACCGTTACCCTTCTGCGGCGATACGGGGACCCGTCCGGCCACCGGATGGTGCTCAGCCATGGCAACGGGCTGGCGATCGACGCCTACTTCCCCTTCTGGTCGCTTTTCCTGGATGACTTCGACGTGGTCGTCTACGACCTGAGGAATCATGGCTGGAATGACATAGGGTCGATCGAACACCACACCCTGCCCGACTTTTTCCGAGATCATGATCTCATCATGGGGGCCGTAGACGAAGCTTTCGGGCCGGAGCCGAAGGTGGGTGTGTTTCATTCCATATCGGGCCTGGTAAGCCTGCTGTCCCCCACCAAAGGAGGCAACTTCTCCGGCTTGGTTCTCTTGGATCCGCCGCTGTGCAAGCCAGGCAGGAGTTATCAAGAATTTGATGCCTCCGCCCAAAGGTTGGCCACCGCCGCCCGCTCTCGGACCGACCGGTTCAAGACGACCGAACAATTCGTGGAACTAATGGGGTTTGCACCGCTCTACCGCCGGGTGGTTCCCGGCGTTATGGATCTGGTAGCCAGAACCACCCTACGTCGGGCCGAATCCGGGGATGGCTTTCGGCTACGTTGCCCGCCGGAATACGAGGCTCGCATCGTTGATTACGCCAGTTCCTATTCGGTGCTGGTGGATTTCGGTGAGCTGGGCTGCCCGATAAAGGTGATCGGGTCGGATCCGTTGGTGCCGTTCTCCTATCTACCCACCCTTGACCTAAGCGAGGTTGTCAACGTAGATTACGATTTCCTGCCCGATGCCACCCATTTCCTCCCGTTGGAGGACCCGGTGAAATGCGCCGAGATGGTGGCCGACTTTATCGACTCCTTACCCGCCTCATCCAAGGGATCGAAATCTTAGGCGGACCGGCTCTCCAGTGCCTCTGCCACCGCCCTCAGGCTACCGAGTTGGACACAGTCCTCGGCGGAGAACTCCATGTCGAACTCCTGGGCGATCATCTTGGCCAAGGCCACTATGTCCATAGATGACACGCCGGCATCGGTAAGGCTGATATTCAAGTCATCCGGGACGTCCAGAGCCTGGCCGTCGACCTCGACATTCTCAACTACCACCGTCTTGATACGCTGGGAGATGGAGGGCATTGTGTTTACCGCCTTTCTTAAGCTAGGTAATTGCCTGGAGTATAGGGTATGGAACCGGGAAGGCCGATTCGCATGACTCCTGGTAAATCCGGTCGGTAATAGTGGAGGGAACTTGGTGGTCGCCCTATCAGGAGGGGCAATATGGGGAGACCTTAGTGCTGCATGTCGACCTGTCGGCCGATGAGGGGAACGAGCAGGCCGCCTTGGCCGTTTTGGACGAACCGGAACTGACCCGCCTGAAAGCCTATCTGTATCCAGGACCCCGCCGCCGGTTCTCCCTTTGCCGGGCGGCTCTCCGCTCCATTTTGGCAGACAAGCTCGGATGCCGTACCGATCAGATCACCTTTGCTGCTACCGAACAGGGCAAGCCTTACGCCTGTTTGGAAGGCCGTCCGGTACCGGTCGGTTTCAACCTCAGCCACAGCGGCAACCACGGCCTGATCGCCATCTCCACCACCGGACGACCGGTCGGCATAGATGTCGAAGAGCGTACCCCCCGCCGCAATCTTGACGAGCTGGCCTCCACGGTGTGCACCCCAGCCGAACACGCCGAGTTGGCCTCCTCACCCGACCATCAGAAGCTAGACCGGTTCCTCCGTCTCTGGACGGCTAAAGAAGCGATCATCAAGGCCTTCGGCACCGGCCACACCCTAGACGTATCCCGACTCCAGGTACCAAAACCCATGCGCAAGGGAGAGCCGACCGCCACTTTCGCTACCCCTCAGATGCCAGGAACCACCTGGCGGCTCGACAACCTGGAAAATCAGCCCTTCGCCGCCGCCCTGGCCCAACCCTTTCCCCCGTCCTAAAGGATCACAGCATCCAAACTGCACTCTCAAACCTTTGGTTCGGGTGAACGCGGTTTCGTATAATGGGGAACGACCGGTTCGGTAGCATGTAGCTCGAATCTTGCCCGTTCCATGAAGGGAGCTGTCGTAACCAATTCGGGTGCCCCCCGCCCGGGACCACAGACCCGCTTCAACCGGGAACCGATCGCCGTGGTGGGCATGGCGTGCCGCTTCCCGGGTGCCCCTGATTTGGATTCTTTCTGGCAGGTACTGGACGAGGGCAGAAACACCGTGACCGAAGGGGTTCCCGGTTCTGGGAAAGAACGCCTGGGCGATCTCTTGGACAACCCCGAACATCAGAATCCGGCCTGCCGGTTCGGTGCGTTCGTCGACGGGATAGAGATGTTCGACGCCGCCTTCTTCCGTATCTCTCCGGTCGAAGCGCAGCTCCTTGACCCGCAGCAGCGCATGATGCTGGAGGTGACTTGGCAGGCTCTGGAGGACGCCGGCATTGATCCGGACGGGCTAAAAGGGAGCCTCACCGGTGTATATGCCGGGATAAGTAACGACGAGTACCGGATGATGGTTCTCGAATCGACCAGACCGACCGAGGCGGCCGAAAGCCTTTACGCACTTAGCGGCACCAACCTGAACGGTGCCGGAGGAAGGGTTTCCTTTGTCCTAGGCCTGATGGGGCCGGCCAAGGCGGTTGACGCCGCCTGCGCGTCTTCGCTGGTCTCGGTCCATGACGCGGTGGCAGATCTCCAGATGGGCAAGGCGGATCTGGCCATAGCAGGCGGCGTCCAGGCCATACTCAATACCAGAATCTACGAGCTGCGGGCCGAGGCCATGATGCTATCTCCCGACGGTCAATGCAAAGCATTCGACGCCTCGGCCAACGGATACGTCCGGGGTGAAGGCTGCGGCGTGGTTGTCCTGAAGCGGCTCAGCGAGGCGGAGGCCGACGGAAATCGGATCTGGGCGGTGATCCGAGGAGCGGCGATCAACCATGGAGGCACCGGCGTTGGCCTGACCGTCCCTAACACCCCCGCTTTGGAACAAGTGATGGCGGCGGCTCTTTCCGATGCGGAGGTTCGACCCTCCGATATTGATTATCTGGAGGCCCACGGCACCGGCACTGCTGTAGGTGATCCGATCGAGATCAACGCCGTAGCCAACGTGTTCGGTCCGAACCGCCTGCCTGATAACCCCCTCCTGATCGGCTCGGTCAAGACCAACATCGGCCATCTGGAGTCGGCTGCCGGAATCGCCGGACTAATCAAAGCGGTTCTGGTGGTGAACCGGGGTGTGATTCCGGAACACCTTCACTTTCGCAACCCCAATCCGGCTATCGACTGGGATAGTCTGCCCGTCCAGGTGACCTCTACGAAGATGGACTGGCCGGACCGGACCGAAAAGGCTCGTCTGGCAGGCGTGAACTCCTTTGGGATATCCGGGACCAACGCCCATCTCGTGGTCGGCGAGCATCGTGACCCGAAGGTGACGCAGCAGCGACCGATGCCACCACCGCCCGGCTCTAGATCCCGGATTCTTCCCCTATCGGCCAAGTCGGAAGACGCCCTCCGAGAATCAGCCAACCGCTATCGATCTTGGCTGGAGAATCGAGGCAGGGAAGAATATATAGAGGGCACCGCTTCCCAGGCGTTATTGTCCGACCTGGCCTGGACGGCGGGCGTGGGACGCAGCCACTTCGACCACCGGGCGGCCATCGTGTTCAACGACCTGGCCTCCCTGGTGGAAGGACTGGATGACCTGGCCGAGGCAGATAGGCTCTCCGACCCTAAGGCTGCGACCAAGGTGGCGTTCGCCTATACCGGACAGGGCAGTCAATGGACGGGCATGGGCCGTGACCTCTACCAAGGCGAGCCGGTAGCCCAGGCGATTCTGGACCGTTGCGAGGCGGTCTTCCTGGAAGAGCGGGGGACCTCCCTACTGGATGTGATGTTCGGGCACCCTGGTGCCTCAGGTGACTTGGGCGACACGGCGTGGGAGCAGCCCGCCCTGTATGCGTTGGAATGCGCGCTAACCGAGCTCTGGGCGGAAGTAGGTATCCGACCCGCGGCGGTGTTGGGTCATAGTGTCGGAGAGTTGGCGGCGGCCCAGGCGGCCGGGGTGTTCAGCCTGGAGGACGGGATGAGGTTCGCCGTCTCACGAGGCGAGCTGCTGTCCGCCATAGAACCAGGCGCGATGGCAGTCGTCTTCGCCTCGGCCGGCCAGGTGGAGTCGGAGATCGAGGCCGGGAACGCCGTTTTGGATTCGGACGACTTAGGCGTAGCCGCCTACAACGGGGCTCACCAAGTGGTAAGCGGCCCGGTTGCTGCGGTCGATCGTCTCGTCCGACACTTCGAATCGGCGGGAATCCGGACCAGACGGCTTAACACCACCCGAGCCTTCCACAGTGTTCTGGTAGAACCCGCTCTTGACGCCCTGCAAACCTCCCTGGACGACGTGAGTATCCGCTCCCCCGACCTGGCCTACATCAGCAACCTGACCGGCCGGCCGTTGGAACCCGGCCGGACTCTTGACGGAACCTACTGGCGACGCCACGCCCGCGAGCCGGTAGCGTTTGCCGCCGGAGTCGAGGCGCTGGCCGATCTTGGCATCGACCTGGTGATCGAGATAGGCCCACACGCCGTGTTAGGCCCGATGGCGAAGATGGCCTGGCCCGAGTCGGATTCGGAGACTCCCCAGGTGCTGTCCAGCCTGCAACGGCCCCCTCGGAACGGCTCGGCACCCCTCCGGAGTTTCGTCGATGCTGTAGCAGAAGCGTACCAAGCCGGGCTTCCGGTCTCTTTCAAGGGTCTATTCGCCGGGGAGACCCGCCGTCGGATCTCGATACCGGGCTATCCGTTCCAGCGTCGCCGCCACTGGCTGGTGCCTTCACGTCACCGTCGCTCCGGCAACGGTCATCCAGGACTGGGAGTCCGGCACCAATCGGCAGGCGGCGAAATCACCTTCGAGACCGATCTTTTCCCGTCCGATCCGACCTGGCTGAAAGACCACCGAGTGTTCAATCGACTGGTAGCACCCGGAGCTTTGTATGGGGCGATGGCGGCTTCGGCTTTACGGGCCGAAGGGTCTGATTCGATAGTGATGGAAGACTTTCAGCTTCACAACCCCCTGGTCTTCGAAGGGGATGACACCGACGACCGGGCCGGTAATGGGGGGTGTACTGTGCAGGTAGTCCTTGACGATGGAGAACAGTCGGGCTCGCGGCGGGTGAGGATCTTCAGCCGAGGGGCTACTGAAGAGTGGACAATGCATGTGGAAGGCCGCCTACCGATGGAAGGTGCCCTCTCTGACAGTGGCGAACGGATCGATTTAGCCGGATTGAAGGCCAACCTCTCCCCGGCGGACCTCCCCGCCTATTACCGCGCCAAGTCAGACAGCGGAATCGATCTCGGGCCGGCCTTCCGTACCCTGGAAAAGATCTGGTCCGGGCCGGGTGAGGCGCTGGGTGAGGTGTCCCTAACGCAGACAGCGGGTCGGAACGAGTTCGAGGTGCCTCCGCTTCTACTGGACGGCTGCTTCCAAGTGGTGGGTGTGGCCCGTGGCATGGATGGAAGCCCGGATGAAGCCACCTATCTGCCCTTCGGCTGGGAAAGGTTGTGGCTGGCCGGCCCGCTCCCCGACCGGTTTTACTGCCACGTCCGCATGAACCAGGCCGGCGGTGCCGGATCGGGTTCGGATGCGCAGCCAGAGGTTCTGAGCGGAGAGCTTCGGATCTATGACTCAAACGGCGCGCCGATCGGCGGGCTGAGCAACTACACGGTAAAACGGGCCACACCGGCGGCCCTGCTCTCGGCGGTTGAAGGAGTAAAGGACCTTTTGTATGAGGTGGTATGGCGGGACTGTGACCTGGAGTCAGGCCTACAAGTAGCCGACTTCTTCCCTACCCCGGCAGAGGTGTCAGCCGGGTCACCACTATTTCCCGACTATCTTTCCGCCGCCGGAGTCGATCCCGATGGCCGGAATGCTCTGCTGGCGGACCTGGAAAGTTGGTCACGATCCTACGCCCTCCACACTCTCGAAAAACTGGGATGGTGTCGCCGACCCGGTGAGGTCATTGATCCCGATGAACTACTGGAACGGCTGGAGGTCGTAACAGAACACCGGCGGCTCTTTCGCAGAATGCTCGAGATGGCGGCCAAATCCGGGATCCTGGAGGAGAGCGACGAAGGTTTTCTGGTTCTTCTAGGACCCGACGACCCCCGGCCGGCTGACCTCCCGGCCCACCCTGAGGGGTACGCCGAGCGGATGGCCGCCGACTATCCGCAAGGTCTGATCGAAGTGGGGCTGTTTAAGCGATCCGGCCATGCCCTGGCCGACGTGCTCCGTGGTCAAGCCGACCCACTCACCCTACTCTTCAGCAGCGGAGAACCTACCGCCGCCGACCTTTACCTGAAGGCTCCCGTGGCCCGGGCTGCCAACGCCATGCTGCGAGATGCGATACGCAAACTCCTGGCCCGCCTGCCGGAGGATCGACACTTACGGGTGCTCG
The DNA here is from genome assembly GCA_965242885.1 of bacterium. GTDB lineage: Bacteria > JAAXHH01 > JAAXHH01 > JAAXHH01 > JAAXHH01 > JAAXHH01. The sequence goes on along the minus strand of CBDETH010000003.1, from coordinate 2,953 downwards.
AGATAGGGGCGGGCACCGGTTCGGCCACTGCGTCGGTGCTACCGGAACTCCCCGCCGGACGGTTCGATTACACCTACACCGACATTTCCGCCGGATTCTTCGCCGAGGCGGAGGAGAGGTTCGGAGACGGAGACGGTTGCATCAGGTATCTGCCTCTGGACATCGAGAAAAACCCCATTCCCCAGGGCTTCGATCCGCACGGCTATGACCTGCTGATCGCTTCCAACGTCCTGCACGCCACCCGTTTTCTCCAGGAAACGCTCGGGCACTGTAGGGATCTTCTGGCACCGTCCGGTCAGCTGGTGGCGCTCGAGAACCTGCGCGGTCTGGGTTGGATGGACCTCACCTTCGGCCAGCTTGACGGCTGGTGGCGGTTTGCCGACCACTACCGCCCCCACCACGCCCTGGCCACCCCCGACGTCTGGCGTCGGGCGTTGGGCGATGCCGGTTTCGAGGGGGTCGAGGTGCTGGGAGTGGACGACTCCTTTTCGTTCGAGCAGCTGGACAAGGGCGTGATCGTGGCGCAAGGTCCGGCTAAGGTGGCCGAGCCCCCGGGGGTATGGGTTCTGGTCGGTGACCAGGGCGGGGTGGCACAGGAACTGGCCGCCGGGTTGACGGCACGTAACCAGACCGTGGTAATGGCCGATCGGGATGGTCCGGACGTTAATCCGCAAGCAGAGGATCACTCCGCAGTCATACGAACCGCTCTCGATCTCGAGTGTCGTGAGGCGTGGTTCTCGCTGATCGAAGGGCTACCCGGAGACATCCCCTTCAGCGGAGTGGTGCACCTGGCCGCCCTGGACGGCCACGGAAATGGGGCAGCCACCGCAGAGATGATGGAAGACGTGAGCCGGGCGGGAGCGAGTGCACTGGCTCTTATCCAGGGCTTGTCCGAATCCGGTGCGATCCCTGCCCAGGGAGTCTGGTTCGTCACGAGCGGCGCGCAGGTGTTGGAACGAGAACGGGAAGGAGAGCTTTCTAGCGCCGTCCTCTGGGGGCTGGGCAAGGTAGTGGCCCTGGAAGCCTCCCATCTCTCGCCTCGAATGATCGACCTGGAGCCGGGGGCGGCAAGTCCGGTTCCCAACCTTCTGAACGAGCTCATGTATCCCGACCGTGAAAACCACATTGCCTACCGCAGCGGTAGGCGTAAGGTGGCCCGTCTGGTCCGCGCCGACACCGTAGCCGGGCGGATCGCCCTCCCCGAAACCTCCGACTGGGTTCTGGCACCGGATTCAGGGGGCGTTTTTGACCGGATGCAGATCAAACCCCTCCCCGCCCGGAGCCTGGCACCAAGAGAGATTCGGGTGGCGGTCGAAGCGGCCGGACTCAACTTCTGGGATGTGTTTCGCTCCCTCGGGTTTATCGAGGAAGGAGATCTGGGTCGGGAAATGTGCGGCTATGTGACCGACATCGGTTCCGAAGTCTCGAAAGTCTCGGTAGGCGATCATGTGGTAGGGCTGGGGTTTGGGGCATTCGCTCCGAAGATGGTCACCCACGAGGAGCTGGTGGCACCGGCTCCGGCCGGGGTGTCGGTATCCGCCCTGGCCACCATCCCCAGCGCCTTCGTGTCGGCCGCCCTCTCGTTCCAATTCGCCGGTCTGAAGGCGGGCGATCGGGTGCTTGTCCACGCCGCAGCCGGAGGGGTGGGAGTCGCCGCCGTCCAGCTGGCCCAGGCTGTTGGAGCCGAGGTTTACGCCACGGCGAGCCTTCCGAAACACAACTTTGTCCGGTCACTGGGGGTAGACCACCTCTTCGACAGCCGCACCACCGACTTTGGCGAACAGATACTCGCGTCCACCGGAGGTACCGGGGTCGACGTGGTGCTGAACAGCCTTACCGGCGAAGGCTTTATCGAGGCGAGCCTGGACTGCCTGTCGCCCGCAGGTAAATTTGTGGAGATGGCCCGGCGTGACATCCTCACCGAGGAGGAAATGTCGATGCTGCGCCCGGACGTGTCCTACCACATCCTGGAGCTGGACGTGCTCAAGAAGACCGATCCGGAGCGGGTAGGTAGGAGGCTGAAAGAAGTAATGGACGGGCTCTCGGCGGGGACGCTGAGTCCGCTTATACATAGCCGGTGGCCGCTGGCCGAAGCCGGGCCTGCCTTGTCGTTCATGCGAGCCGCTCGACATCTCGGCAAGATCGTGGTAACCAACCATCCGCTCAGGACCGACCGCCTCAGGGAAGATCGCACCTATCTGGTGACCGGAGGACTGGGCGGGATCGGAATAGCCGTGGCAGATTGGCTGACCGATCTCGGTGCCGGTGTCATCGTGCTGAACGGTCGGAGAGAGCCCGATACCGAAGCTAGGGAAGCGATCGAGGCGCTGCGCCGAAAGGGTGCCCGCATAGAGGTCGAGATAGCCGATGTGTCCGACACCACCTCCCTAGATGCGATGCTGGCGCGGATGAACGAGCAGCTACCGCCCCTCGCCGGAGTCATCCACAGCGTGGGTGTCCTGTCGGACGCCGCCCTTACCAACCAGACCTGGGAAAGTTTTGAGCGGGTGCTCTGGCCCAAGATCGTGGGGGGATGGCACCTCCATCGTGCCACCGAACACCTTGATCTGGACCTCTTCATCCTGTTCTCCAGTCGGGTCGGGGTGATGGGAAATCCGGGTCAGGCCAACCACGCCGCCGCCAACGCCTTCCTGGATCAGCTGGCCGCCCACCGCCGGGCGCGGGGCCTGCCGGGCCAGTCCATAGCCTGGGGTGCATGGTCGGAGATCGGCGAAGCCGCCGAACAGCGAGAGCGGATCGAGCAGCGACGGGCAGCGCTGGGCGGACGCTGGTTCACTCCCAAGCAGGGCATTCGAGCGTTGGAGCGGCTGGTTCGTCAGGACACCACCAATTCGGTAGTCATGTCGATGGACTGGTCTGTGTTCGAGCGGGCAATCGAACACCGTCCTCCTCTGTTGGAGGAGATGCTTTCCTCCGATTCCGACAATGACGC
>CBDETH010000002.1:0-39994 GCA_965242885.1 bacterium | reverse complement strand
GCCACATGGCCAACAGGCGGGAACTGCCTCCACATCGAGACTTGTTAGCAACGGCCCGGCACCATGCTTTCGCGAAGCGAAATTATGTGCTTCGCAACACCAGCCGTCTTGCACCCCCCCCCCCGAATCAATGCAATGTGGCCCAGCCGGGCCGTCCGCCTGACAGGGCGGGGCATCACGCTTCCGCGTGACTGTAGCAACGGCCCGGCAACACCGGAAAACACCGAATGGAAGGAGACTCCATCATGAAGATGATTCACGCAGGCACGCTTGCAGGCGCTCTTGCACTGGCAGGGTGCGGGGCAGGAAACAAGACGATGGCGTTCCGTGAAACGCCGAACGAATATCCCCGGTGGTACAGCAGCGAATGGATCGCCCGGCAGGAAGCCATGGCGGAATCGGCCAGGACGGGAAGCATGGTCGTTCACGTGGAACGCGGAAGCGCGACCTGTCCGGGAGCGCGATACACCTACGAGGACGGAGAGCTTGTCAGTGTCCACAATCCTTGCATAGGCGAAGACGATGACGAACCTCCGGCGGCGTCAGCGCCCGAAAGGGAGGAGGAGAGCGAAACCGTCGTGGTCATTCGTCCCCCGCTTGTCGAAGAGGACCTGGCTACGACTGACGATGACCTCCTCGAACTTGGCGGCAGGGACAGGGGCGAGCCTCTTGAACCGGAAGAGAATGAGGAATCTACAGAACTGGCCGGACGGTTCAAGGACCCCGTTCTGAACCAGGCGGCGGCGGACACCAACAGCGCCGCCGTGGACGCCCAGGTGAACATCGCTCAGCAGGAGAAGGAGAGCGGCTACTCGTCCACCGTCCTGACCAAGCAGGACAACGGAGAGGCGGGCCTGGGCGATTCCGATCAGGAGCTTGGCGATGACGAGGATGATTCGACTGGCACCGAGGACACACCCAGGTGCAGGCGTGGCAGACCAGGTCTGGTCGGACAGTGATTCACGCCCAAGTTGCCGGTGGCTTGCAACGGCCCGGCACTTGCCTTACATGGCCCGGCCCGCGTCATCATGGGCTGCCACATCGGCTCTGTGGAGCGGGCAGGGAAGGGGCGGCGGTCGTGCACGATTCCGCCGCCCCTTTCTCTTTCCTAGAACGTGACTTAGATCAGGCTAACCGGTGCGGCCCCGAACCACTGGCGCGGGGCGACAGGACCGGTCAGGGCGGATTGTGCCACCTTTCTTTTCGTGTTTCAGCTTCGACCCATTGATTTAGCGAATGCCTTCATGCAACATTTGGTATTGCTATTGACCTTAGCACGTATGCAACGTGCTGAAATCAGAAGGAGAATCAAGTGACAAACCAACTCAATCTGCGCACTGCCGTTTCATCTGCATTGGCTTTGTTGCTGACCGCCCCCGCGTTCGCTCAAGGCACAGCGCCTCCACCGCCGCCGCCGCCCGTTTTTTTTCAGGTGCTGACTGCGGAATCCACCATGCAAGAGATACTGGAATCCGCCCGTCAAAACGTCTGCTACCATGACGGCAAAAAGTATTCCGAAGGGGCTGTTGTCCAAGGAAAAAAGTGCACATGCACAGGCTCTCAATGCTATTGGTTTTGATGCTCAGCTAGGTCAAGTTAGGGAAGGGTCGCCCTCCGGCCCTTCCCGCCAGCAACATCCGTTTCAGGAACGGAGTACATGTCCCTTGGCGGCGTCTGCCTATCATTCAGCCATTCTCTAGCAGCACGGCGATGGACGGGTCGTTGGGGGAGCGGCGCTTGACATATACCGCGTCTATGCACGGCATTTCTCCCACGACCTCCAAACCAAGCTCGTCGAGGCGGTTGTCAATATCGTGCTCGACCCACTCCATGGCCGTGACCACGTAAAGGTCAGCGCCCGTCTCTGCCGTGTATTCGCTCTGGTCGAGGGTGATGGTCTGGTTGCGGGGCTTCCGCATTTCGTGGATGAGTTGCGCGGCATCCAGTCTGGCCTTGAATTCCCTTCGGATGCGTGGCCAGCCGAAGGTGAACCGATCAACCAGCCAAAGCCACGCGAACAAGCCGCCGTTGCCGATCATTCCGGCCCTCTGGCGTTATGCTCATGGATGATGGCATGGACGCTCAGCATGACGTCAAGCTCCCAGATGCCCTCACCTGCAAGCCGGATGATTTCGGGAATCTCGTATGTCTGGGTCATGCCGCTGCCCGACCAAGGCGCGGGTTCATTATAGGATCGCCGCTCGAAAACCTGAACAGTTGCCAATCTTCGGCGTGAATGTCCTTCGGAAGCGGCATCCACGTCATGTCAATGACCTCCTCCGCAACGCCGGGCCGCTCTGCCGAAAACTTCGGATGGCCATTCGTGGTCCTGTCAAGAAAGACGCAAAACCCCGAACCGTCGGCCTCCCAAGTCCTGCGATGGACGCAGAAGTCCTCCTTCATCGCCTTGAGCGCCGTCTCGAAGCCAAACAGGCCAGGGTAAGGGTCTTGGCCTCCGACCGGCTCCACCATCGCCGTCGAATATGTCCCGTCCCTGTTCGGAACCTTTAGGACATTGCGTTGCGCCTCGATCTTGCCCAGCTTCGGAAACACGACCCTCTCAAGCTCGTGCACTTGTTGTCGAAGGGACGCAATCTCTCTCAAAACGTCCACCTGTGGCGCGATACCCAACGCCACGCCCGAATGAATTCCACCTGTCATGTTTCTTCCCCTTCCGTGCATCGATTGTCAGCCCGACGCGCCATGCCCGCCCAACTCCTCCAGCTTCTTCAGCTTGAGGCTTACCCTCTCGATCCGCTGGCTGTCCATGGCCCTGTTGCTGACTGCCGCCCATTTCATTATCGCGCCGTCGCCATTCAGAATCAGAAACGTGACCGACCCGAAGCCTATCTTGGTTATCACCGCACGGGTGCCATTGAGATACACTTCCTCTCTTTCCGAGTAGCCAGACAGCTTCAGCCGCGCCCAGGTGGCCACGCCCAGGGAGAACTGGTAGAGGAACGCTCCGAACGTGACCGCGATCACCACGGCCACCAGGGGTTCCACGAAGTGGCTGACTTGCCAGCTTATGTCGTTGAATTGGTTCATGCCACCTTCAGTTCCTCAAGCAGGTCCCCAAGGATCGCCCGCGTCTTCCTCTTGCTCCTGGTCCGGGCGAGGCTGTCCACCTTGCTCTCGGCTGCCGCCTTGGCTTCTTCCGGCGTTATGGCGGGCGCTGCCTGGACCGCAGGTTCGGGAACAGGCTTTTCCTCATCGAACCTCTTGTAGAACTCCGCCTTGGCCTTGGCCATGTGTGCCTCGAAATCCCCGCTGCTCCGGGCATCACCGAAGGCCACCATGTATTCGTCCGAGGACTGCCAGGTATCGTTCTTCCAGTGCCCGACCGTAGTGGCCAGGTTCTCTTCCAGCCCCGCGAGGGAGGAAATCTGGTTGAGCCGCAGCGTGGAAACCTCCCGGAGGTATCTGTCCAGGTTCCCCCATTCGGCGGCCTGCCTCTCGTTCTCCGTCATGGCGTCGATCCGGGCAACCACCTCCGCGTGGGTGCGCCGCGCCTCCGCCTCGAACTCCGCCTGCGTGGCGGTCCTTGCGTCAAAGTCGCTCATGTTCGTTTCTCCTGTCATTGGCTTTCCGACACAAGCCGATCCGCCGTGCGGAAACTCAGTCGAAGGCTAGGCCGATGGACCGCGAGCCGCCGGAAGGCACTGCAATTCCTGCGTCCCATGATCCGCTCGTGTTCCATCCGCCCTGCATTCGGTAAATTTTCCTTCCGCCAGACGACAGTTGTCCTACAGCGTAGAGGTTCCCGTCACCATCAAAAGCAATCGCTGCCCCGTCCCATTCTCCTGAAGGGAAATTAACGCTGGAACTGCTCCAGCTTCCCGTCGTTGAATATCCGCCGTTCATTTGAAAAATCTTTGGAACGCTGTTGACATCATGAGGGTAGACGGCAACGTAAATGTTTCCTGACGGATCAATTGCCAAGCCTCGACTCACGGCGTTATTTGTGTCGGCTGATGGAGTGGAAATTCCAGAATCCCATGACCCGCTTGAGCTGTATCCGCCAGCCATCCTGTATATCCGTCTGCCAAGACTACTGACCATATACAAGTTCCCAACAGCGTCAAAAGCGATATCTCGAATACCTCTGTCGGACCTGGAACCCCCAAAACTTTCAGTGGGAACAGAAATTCCAGAATCCCATGAATTTCCGTATCCGCCGTTCATCTTGTAGATTTTATCAGTACGCGCACTGCCGATATACAGATTCCCGTCATTGTCGACCGCGATACCTGAAACGATTGTCAAAACTCCTGACGGGGAATTGATTCCAGAATCCCATGACCCGCTTGAGCTGTATCCGCCAGCCATCCTGAATATTTTCGACCCGTTGTTGGATGCGCTGTAGTTGAAATACAGGTTCCCGCGCTGCCGCCCCGTCGTCACCTGCACGGTCGAGGACCACCCGCTAGGCCCGCTTGCGTTCCGTGACTGCACCTGCACGTCATAGGTGGAGTTCAGGTCCGCGCCGTTCGCCGTGTAGCTCGTGCTCGACAGCCCCGTGACCGTCGTCCAGTTCGTCTCCGTGCTCTTCTTGTAGCGGACCTCGTAGTTCGTGGCCCGCGCCGCCGCGTTCCACGTCGCCCGGACCCGCTGCTGCGTGTTGTTGTTCGTGTAGCTGGCCGCCAGCGACAGTCCCGTGGGCACCGCAGGCAGCGTCAGGGTGAAGGCCAGGGGAACGGTCACGCTCGCCACGGAGCCGTAGTCCGCCCCGCTGGGGTCGAGCGTCAGCGTCCCGGTCGCGTTCGCGCCTGCGGTCGCGGTGACGCGCACGATCTGCTGGATGTTCCAGTTGGCGCTTGTGAACGTCAGGCTGCTCTTGTCAGTGCCGAACCGCCCGGAGTCGTCGCTGATGGCCACCGTGACATCGTCGCCGACAGGCTCCGAGGACAGGCGGACGCCGATTGTCCGGCTCAGCGTCGTGCTGCCAAAGGCAAGGCTGGGGTCGGAGACCCGGAGGCGCTTCTGCGTCGTGTCCTCGACCACGACCGCGATTGCCGTTGAATCGTCGTAGCCGCCGCCCGTGGCGACCAGGGTGACGCTCGCGTTCTCGTCCCTCGCATCCGCGTCGGCGACGCCGGTCACGGTCACGGTCTGCCGGGTGCCGAAGTCGTTCTCGTCGAAAGTGAGCGACGACTTGTTGACAGTGGCCTCTCCCGTGGCCGTGCTCGCGACCTGGACAGTTACGGTCTGGCCGGTCCTTGGCCGTTCGGAGAGCCACACGTCGAACGTCGCAGTCTCGCCCTCCCTGACGGTCAGCGACCCTCTTGACACCCTGATGATCCTCTCGGCGCGGGGCGTGACCACCAAGGCCCGCCGGATGTGGGCTTGCAGCGGCATCAGCCGTGTCCCTTGGCTATGCCGATGAACTGCATCTTGCTGTTGCGGTAGAGAAAGCTCAGCGTGTCGGACTTGTTTGCAGCGGACGAAAGGGCGGGGCTTCCTTCCTCTCCGAAGTCGTAGTCGGTGCCGTAGGCAAGCGACCGGCCACCGGTCGCGTCCTGCACCACGGTCAGGATGTAGGCTCCGCCCACCACCGGATTCGCCGGGTTGGCGAGCGTCCTGTTGCCGCCAAGGGTGACTTCCGCGACAGGGTTGACTTCCAGGTCCCATGCAATGCTCGCGCCGTCCGTCAACGTGCCCTGCGACGGTTGCAACGAGTTCTCAAGCGCAGTCACGTCAGCCGTGATCTTGCTCTTGACCTGGCCCCACGCCCCATAATCCGTGTCGGCTGCCGCGTTCGCAACGCCGGTGTGACGCTGCCCGTTCATCGGTAGGGCAGAGGTTGGCGAGTTCTGGCCGTCCCGCGTGATGCAGTTCTCAAGACCGTTGGCCAGGTCCTCGTCATGATTGTCGTGATCGTCGGTCCTGATCTTGCGGGCCGCCGCCTTCGCAGCCGCCCACGTCGTCGGGCCGTTCGTCGTTCCGTTCGAGCGGCGGAACTGACCGCTTCCGTTCCACGGCATGTCAATACCCCATCAAGTAGCGAAGCAATCTCTCGGTGTCCTCGTTGTCGCCCATGGCCATCCCTGCCGGTATGGCTGCCTTGGTCATGGCCCTTTCCGTCGCCAGACGTGCATCGCGCCGCGCCTGCTTCGGGAACTTCGCCTTCCGCAGCGCATCGATGTCGATCCTGTCCGTAGGCGACGTGAGCACGTTCACCAGGTCGGCCTTTGTCCTGTCCGCCAGGATCATGTCATCGGCCATGGCGCGGCCCCACGCGCCCCCAGCGGCGTCCTGAGCCGCGTCGAGCACCTGTCCGCGCATCAGCTTGCTGGCCACGTCCGACCGTTCCTCCGGCGCGAACTCGTCCAGCAGCCCACGCGCCTGCCGCCGCCTGTTCGGAAGGGAACTCGCCTCGATCTTGATGGCCGTCAGCGTCCTGTCCACGCTGTCGAACAGTTCCGCCGCGTCCTCGTCGCCGAGGATCAGCTTGAGCTTGTCCCGCGCCCTGCCCGAAGTCAGGGCCTTCAGGGCCGCTTGCGTGTCTTCCTCGCCGATGGACTTGACGCTGACAAAGCCGGTTCGCGTCGGGTTCGGCACGAGGGACTCCTTGGCCCGCGACATCATTTCCTCGACCGCCGACCTTGCTCCCGTCTTGAGCCAGTCCTGGTCATCAGGGCTGATCCTGCGCATCGCGTCGGCCAGTGCGTCCGCCGTCGTTCCCTCCTTGGCAATCGCGTCGTAGCCGGTCTCCATGGCTTCCTTGGCCCGGATCGGCACGGAGGCAAAGCCACGCGCCTTCTTGTAGGACGGCGCAAGGCCATCGACCATTTCCAGCATTTCCTTCGTGGTCTTCGTGACCGCCCTGCCCATGGCGGTGGTTCCGCCCATGACGCCGCCCTTGGCGTTCTCGGATGATGCAATGTCATCCAGTGCTCTCTTGAGGTAATCGATCTGCCGAACGTCCGGCAGCCTCTCCAAGGTCACGCTGCCGTCATCGCCGATCCTGGCAAGTATCTGCTGCGACTGGTTTCCTTCGACCTCCATCAGGCGGTTGGCCTTGCCCCACGCCTCTTTCGGAATGCGGCGGCTCTTGAGAAACGCCTCCAGGTCCTGCCCGGCCTCGGAAGCGTAGTCCAGGGGCGTGGCATAGGCCCGGTCGTATTCCGCCTTCACCCTGGGTCCGCTTTCGGTGCGGAGCCGCTGGGTGGTCTCCTTCAAACCTTGTGGCGCTCCCATCGTCAGGTCAAGGTTCCGCTTGAATTCGTCGGTTTCCCTGGCCGTGCGCTCCGTCAACCTCTGCCGGATCGTCGCTTCGGTCGGCACCCCTATCGGACGCCTGAAGGCCCCGCGTGACACGTTGGCCACGTCGTCAATGCGACCGCCAACGTCGCCCATGGCCTCTCCAAGAAGCGACGTGGCCGTGCCTCCCGTGTCGGCGACCATGCTTGCGTCCTTCACTGGCGCTCCCTGCCGGTGGTCCATCTCGAAGACGTGCTTGAGCACGTCAACCGTGTCGGGCGGCACCTTGCCGCGCTTCGCGGCCCTCTTGCGGGTGCGTCTTTCGGCCATGCGCCCTATGCCAGCGCCGACAAGCGGTCCTGCCGCGCCCAGCGTTCCGCCGAACGCCGCTGGCAGCATCGCGTTCTCCCCCCTGCGCCTTGCGCCGCCTTCCCCCTCAGCGAAGCCCACGGCCCCGCCCGTGGCCGCTCCGGCGGTCGCGCCTCTCAGCATCCGCATGACGGGCGAAGCCGCTTGAGCGCCTGCGACAGCGCCCCGTGCCGCCATTCCGACCGGAAGCAGTGACGCGCCGACCTCGGCAGCGGTGCCGCCCCATCCCGTGCGGTCCCTCGCGGCGTCGAGATAGTCCCTCTGCCGGTCCCGCCCCTCGCGGTAGGCGGGGAGATAGCTTTCTGCGGTGATGTCGCCCTTGAACAGGTCCTTGAGCACGGCACCCGCGCCGGACAGGAAGCCTTGGGCCTCGTCGCTGGCTCCCATCATCGGGAAGTTGTGCCCGCCAAGGTTGAGGTAGTCGAACACCTTGTCCACGGTTGACAGTTCGGGCTTGTATTGCCCGCTCGCCGTCATCTTCTGGACAGGTCCAGGAGCCGTTGGAGGCTCTTGCCCTTCGTCCTGCGGCAGGAACTGCTGAGCGGCCTGCATGGCCGCAGTCTCGTCAGGGGCTTCGATCTCGTAGATCGAGTCTCCGATCTTGAGTTCATATGTCGGCATCACTGACCCGCCTTGAGGCGAAGCTGTATTCCGCCTCCCATGTCTTTCCACCCTGCCTCGGCTGTCTTCGGCTGTTCGACTGTTTGCCTCTTGCTCTGCTTGTCAAATCTGCTGGCCAGCCTGAGAAGTCTCTCTTTCTCTTCGCCTGTGGCACCTTCCGCCTTTGCCCTGTATTCGTCGGCCAGTCCTGCGTACTGGTCTTGCAGGCTGTCCTGTTTCTTGAGCGTGACCGGTGACTGCGGGGCGGCACCCATCGTCGGAGCCTCGGACATGACGCTGGGCGCAGGTTCGTGCCAGGGCGCGAAAGCCCCTGACATGTCAGGGGCGGTTCCGGCCTCCTGTCCGGCAACCTTCCCCGGCGCTTGTCGCGACACGGGCTTGGAACGCGGGAACAGGGATTGCAGGACGGCATTCGCTCCCACCGGCTGCTGGCCCAGGCCCGCCATGCGACCGAGGTTCGCTCCAGGGCGGGTTGAGTCCACCTTCGGCTTCGGCGGCGGCAGCAGGGCTGCGAGCACGTCAGGGGCGGACCCCTCTTGAGGAATTGTCGGCCTTGACGGCGCGGTTCTCGGAGTGTCGGGCGCGGGACTCGCCGGGCCGGGGCCGACAGGCATCACCCGACTGAACGCGGCCAGTGCGCTTTTCCTGTCAGGAGCCGTGACCTCGTAAACCGAGTCGCCATGGGAAATCTCGAATACCGGCATCCTACCTGATCTTCCTGATCGTGATTGCGCTTCCGTCAGAACCTACGTAGCCGGTGTCGATCATGTCCCCGACGTTCATGCTGGGCAGGGCGGGCGCGGCATTTGCGTCCCCGACCCCCAATGCACCGGACACATCGGAAAATGCGCCAACGACATTCTCTCCAACCTGGTTCAAGGCAGATTCCAGGGCACCTGCATTCGGGTCGAAGTCTTCTATCGGTGGAAGGCCCTTGAGCGCCGCGTCAACAACACGGGTCAGAACGCGATCAGCAGGCCATCCATACATGCCAGCCTTTTCCTCATAGTCGGCAAAAAGCGCTTCCTGCTGCTCTAGCTGCCCGTCGTAGATCGTCCTGGCCTCGTTCTTGAAGGCACTCCTCTGCTGCGGCGTAAGCCGATGTCCGGCCAAAGCCTTGTTGTAAAGGTTGCTGATCCTGCCGGGGATGCCTGCGGTGTTCTCCGCCGTGGCAAACTCGCCCTCGCGAACAACAGACAAGGGATCAAGCATCTTCATGTAGCCAAACACGAGACTCACGTCTCCCGCTGCGGTGTCGCTCGTGTTCGTGATCTTTCGGTAGGCGTCCTGCGTCTTCTTGAAATCTTTGCTCAGACCGGCAAATTCCTTGCGGAAAGCGGCCTCGGCATCGATGTCGGGTTCGCCTTCGTCACCGGCGACACCGGGGAAAACACGCTCCTTTTCGCCATCATCGTAATACCAATGGCCGTCAGCCGCCTTTGTCTTTGGCCTTCCCTTGGCGGCTGCCGCAGCCGCTCGCGCCGCTTCCGCTGCTGCAAACTGTCTTTCCTGAAGCCCGAACGTGCGATCCGCGTTCTTCTGAGCCTGATCGGCCTGAACGAACGGCCAAAGTGCCTTGAGCATGGCGGGATCGTTGATCGCGTCCCGGCCACCTTTTTTATACATGTCGAACGCGGCCTGCAATGCGGCCTTGGCTTCCTCTTCCTTCTTCCGCTTGCGACGATCCTGGATGCCCGCGCCAAGCCCTGCGCCAAGCTGGCTCAGTCCCTGTCCGATTGCAGAAAAGGTCGGCGGCGTGTAGGCGCTCGAACCGCGTGGGGAAACGTCGAAGAGGGTTGCGGGCATCACGGATACTCCGGTGCCGGGATGTTCCTGCGGAGTTCGGGATGCTGTCGCAGGATCGCGGTCATGGTCGGGTCGTTCAGGTCCTTGCTCATCAGTATCCGCGCAAGCTCGCTGACCGGCTCGCCCCTCTTGCTGGAAAGAGGCATCTGGTCGGGATAGCTGTCCTGCTGGTACGGCGCTCCCGGAGCCATGCGGGGATCGTTCATGTCAGGCGACACTGCATCCGACGAATTGACCATGCCGAGAAGCCTGGCCAGCATCGACGGCTGGAACTCCTTCATTCCGAGTTCCGTTGCGATGGAAAGCGGTGTTCTTGCTGGCATGTTCCTCTCCTATGCCACGGCCAGTTCGTGATCGACGTGCTTGACGCCGTTCAGTTCCCTGACCGCATCTGGATGCAGTTTCTCGACTTCATCGGCCATCAGGCCGATCCGGGTTTCCGGCTGGCCCTTGTAGTTGAAGGCGTGGACCGGAAGCCCGTTGTCGAGCCTGCCGACCACCCTGGCGTTCTCCTTCATGCGACGGTCTGACAGCAACGCGCCGCCGAGCGATCCGGCAAGGCCGAGCAGTCCGCCCGTCCTCTGCGCCGCCGCGTTCGCCCTTGCCGCGTAGTTCGAGCCGGTCATGCCCACGATGTCCGGCGCGGAATACTGCGGAGCGGCGTAGCTTGGCATTCCGAGCAGTCCGGCAAGCTGGGAGACCTGGCCGAACGGCTCCTGCCGCGAGGTCATTTCCTGGTTGAACTCCTGCTGCTGAATCTGCGCCTCCAAGGCCCGCCGCTGCAACGCCCTGGGCCTTGTGCTGCTCTTCCTGCGCTCTCTGGCCCCTGAAGCCCATGTCCTGGTCGAACCGGTCCCGGCCCTCGCCCTGAAGCTGCTGCCTGAAGCCCATGTCCTCGCCGAAGCGCTGCTGGCCCTCCTGGCCGAGCAGGCCGCGAAGCCCCATGTCCTGGCTGAAGCGCTGCTGCCCTTCCTGGCCAAGCAGGCCACGGAGGTTGAACGTCTGGTCGAACTTGTCCCTTTGCGCCTGGTCCTGGAAGTTCTGCATGACGGACTGCGAATCGAAGACCTGCTGGCCCCGGTCGAAGGTCTGCCCGCCACGGTCGAAGATTCCCGCCGCCTCCCCGAACTCCTGCGCCCTGTTGCGCGAAGTCAGGTCGGCCAGCCTCTGGTGCTCCTGCGCCCCCGCCATCACGGAGGCAAGCGAGAGGTCGTTCATCGCCCTGTCACGGCCTTGCTGAAGCCGGTTCAGTTCCTCGTCGTAGGCTTCCGATCCGGGAGCGAGACCCTTCTGCCAGAGCCTGTTCTCAAGGTCCGCCTGCGCCCGCTCGTCGTCGGCCCGTCGCAGGTTCATGGCCCGCTCGTACATGGCGTTCGAGACCGCCTCCCTTTCGGACCCGAAGTCGTCCGGTCCCGACAGGGCGAACCTGTCGGCGATCCGGCCACGCTCGTCCCGCAGCCCTTGCAGGTCGCCAAGCAGGCCTTGGTAGCCCTGCTGCCTGTTCCCAAGCTCCGCTTCGAGGTTCGTGTAGTCGCGAGGGTCGATCTGGACGCCGGGAAGCGAGCCGAAGTCGGTCCTGCGCACGCCTGGCAGGGCGTCGAAGTCGGTCTTTCGGACGCCGGGCAAGGCCCCGAAGTCGGTCTTGCGCACGCCGGGCAGTCCGGCGATGTCCGCCGTGGCCGCCTCGGGCAGCGTGCTCCGGTCGAGAGTTGACGGGGACGTTGACGTGGCGTCCGCCATCCGGCCCAGCAGTCCCTGCGAGTTGCCGCCTGTCCGGGGCCTGCCGTGCCGGGCGATCACGCCGGGCGGCCTTGCGACCACGTTGTCCATGATCCGGTCGCCGCCGGGCCTGGCTCCGGCGCTCGCAGGCTGAGGCCCCGTTTTCACGGGGTCTGGCCGGGTCCGCTTTCCACCCTTTCCGCCTTTGGGGCCTCCGAACCCGCCTTCGCCGGTCGGCTTCCAATCATGAACAACCACGCTCATCTTCCGCCTCCGCCCTTGCCGCCCTTCTTGTCGCTGCGGCTCCAGGACTTCGTTTTCTTGTCCCGCGTCATGTCGATGTAGCTGTCATTGCTGCCTTGGTCCGTCCTCACGCGGCGCGTGTCCCTCGGCGGCACGAAGGTCTCCTTGACACCCCTGACGAAGCCACCGATGCCGTCCCCGAAATAGTCCGGGTGGTGGCCGGTATCGACGGACGTGCCGCCGAGGAATCCCGGCCTGCGGGAGCCGTGGTCGGCGCTGCGGTTCCAGTCGGAACCACCACCGCCATCATCCCCGCCCCCTCCTGAAAAACCTGGCGGCGGAAGTGCCGGTGTCGGATGTGCGATTTGCCGATCAAACGGATTCGCGCCTGCGGTGGCCGATTCCGGCAGGGGCGACCATCCGCCACCGCCACCGCTGCCAAAGAGCATGGCCTGGATCAGCGGGTGGAACTCCGTGTGCTGCATCCTGTCCGGCGTGCCGACCTCGCCGGTGTAGTAGCTCCGGGCGAAAGGCGTCTGCTGGTGCAACTGGCCCAGCATCGCGTTCTCAAGCGCCGCCTGGCGGTTGATGTCCATCTGCATGGCCGCCGTCCTGACCGGATCAGGCGGCTTCGGCCCTGACTTCTTTCCCATTTTCCTGTCCTCTGCCTCTGTCGGTCCACCGGCATTCTTCCGGGAACATCGACAGGATGTGTGCGTCCGTCTGCCCGTCCCACGCCCGACGCGCCACGCCTTCCAGCCTGAACCCCAGCCGCTCCGCGAGCCGCCTTGCCCGCCGGTTGCGCCGTGACGTGGAGACCCAAAGCCGCACGACGCCCATCTGCTCGAAGGGATACCTGAACATGTCCCTGAGCGTGGTCCTGGTGGCCCATCCCGGTCGTTCCTGCACGATGGTCGCCTGCATGGAACTGCCGAACCGGGCGGGGCGGAACTCGTTGAAGACCACGCCGCAGAGCAGTTCGTCGCCCATGCGGACGCCCATGGCGGTGCACTCCCTGAAGTCCTCCGGGGCCATGCCGATCCTTTGCGCCACCCAGGGCACGATCACGTGGTCGGCTCCCGCGAACGAGACTGGCCTAGAGGAGTGCATGGGTCGTTTCGCTTATGATGTCGGTCGCGAAGTAGCGCATTCGTGCGCCGGAGGTCGAAGACCTGAGCCGGACGGAAATGGCCGTGCCGTCGCGGTTCAGCGCCTGCCACTCCTGGAGGCTGAACGTGCCTCCGGCCCAATCCGAGCCGGGATCGTCATCGTCGCCCCATTCGGCCTCGTCCCATTCCGCGCCGCCCGTCCTGAGCGAGCTTGGAGCCTCCAGCCCGCCTTCCTCGTTGAAGTCGGTCACGGTTCCGATGGTGAACGTCACGTCGGCGTCCGAGTCGATCAGCGCCCGCGCCAGCGTGAAGCGCTTGTCCATCGCCGTGCCGAGATACTGGAACGCGCCCCGCACGTCGCCCTCGATGGGGTTCCCGTTGTCGTTGGTGCCCACGTTGGCCTCAAGGACGGAGCCGCCCGGCCCGCCGAAGAACAGCCTGTCCTTCCACTGCGCCCAGCAACGTGCGTCCATGCCGACGAACCGGCACCATGCGCCGGTCTGCGTGTTCATGACGTGCTGCTCGCCGCCGAAGGCGGGGACGTTGAACAGGAGCCAGTTGCTGTTCGTGTGGAGAACGCAGTCCCAGCCCACGGTGTCGCCGTGGAGCGCGGCCTTCTCCGTCACGGTGTTGGCGATCTTGGACGAGAGGTTGGCGATCTCGCTGGAATGCGCGACACGCCCGGTTTGCAGGAGCCTGGTCACGGGTATGTAACCATCCGTGGTCATGGCCACAAGGTCGCCGCCGAACTTTGTCAGCGCCTTGTCGCCGATCAGCCGCCCGATCTTCCAGAGGCCGACCAAATTCCAATGCGCCGAATTGCCGATGTCCGTCCCCTGGTAGACAAGCACGGACCCGTTGTCGAAGAAGATGCAGAGAAGGTCGTCAACGCCTTCGCCTGAATCTATCGTGATGGTGCCAAGTCCTGTCGCGTTGCCGCCGTCGGCGTTCACCCGGTCCAGCGCGAACCGGTTCAGCGGACCCCGAACCGCTCCCGACGCACTCCCGTACCAAAGGTTGGGAGAGTCCTTTTCGAGAAAGAACAGCCTGCCCTTGAACGGCAGGACGTGGTTCAGCCTGGATGCGTCAAAGACAATGGAATCCTGATTGTCGGCCTTGCTGAATCCGTGGTCATCGGCAAACGTTCCGTCAGGCTGGATGGACTGCGGCTCATCGACGCCATTGACCATGACTGTCCAGCCGCCGAACGCCGCATGTCTCCACCTGTCGCTGGCGTAGGAGCCGTCCTTGACGGACTCCGCTGCAAGCGTGGAAACCTGTGACGAATTGGTCACGTTCCATATCTGCCCGCCGCCCACGGCATAGAGCCTTGAGACGCTGCCGCTCTGGTGCGGTATCAGCGTCTGCACGTAGTCCGTGCCCGCGCCCGTCGCCGACACGCGGCTTCCCCGGCGCAGCACGACGGCCCCGCTTTCGGGAAAGTAGTTGTCGATCTGGATGGCGTATTTCGGCTTCATCGACGCCCAGGCGTCGGCGGTGTTCCAGCCGCCCACGGGAGCCTGTATCGTGTCGCGCTTGCCGAGCGAGTTGCGCGGGCCGAGGTCCGCGCCCTGCAAGGCCGCCCTGTTTATCGCGTATCCTATGCTCATCTGCCTAAACCGACACGCCGCCGAAGCCGCTGTCAGGGACCTGGCCCTGCAATCCAACGGCGGGCGTCCGCCCGATCCTTATGGTTCGCAGCCCGCCGTCCTTGGCGAACCGCTTGTCGCGCTCAAGCTCGAACTCGGCCAGTTCCGGCGCGAACGACAGGCCGCGAGACTGCTTGAACCGCCATGTCAGGTCCTGTTCCACCAGGTCGTCGTCGAACAGGGTCAGGTCGGTGTCCGCCGCGACCCTGCCGCGAAAGACGGTCTGGGAAGCGTCCGTCAGCCACTGGTTGCTGACGTACTCGATCACCAGGTCCTGCGCCTGCGACGGGACGGGATCGACCCAGAACGCCTTGCCGGTTCCGGCGACGTTGCGCCTGATCCTGAAGTTCGGGGCGATGGACGTGGTTTCCACAAGCCCCGACTTGATCCGCTGCCACTCCGTCGGGCTGAGAGGCCCCCGCGCCTCGCGGTAGGTGTCCCTGTTCCAGACCGTGCCGTCCACAAGCTCCTGGTAGTCGTCCGGGAAGGCGTAGGACGCCTGGCCGGGGACCGTCTGGAACGCGAACTCCCGCGTGAGCACGATCCAGCCCTGGTTGCTCGTGCCCCGCATCTGGGCCATGTTCTTGCCGCCCCGGTTGAGCAGCACGACCATGGCCCGTGCGTGAGGTTCCGGGTTGCCGACAAGCGAATCGATGTCGCGCATTCCGACGACGGACGCGACGTTCCTCGCGATCTCGAAGACGTTAAGCCTTTCCGTCATCCTTCGCGGTTCCCTTTGCCTTCGTCGCCGGAGCCTGGCCTTCCACCCTGGCCATGAGCGCCTTCACCGTCTCCTGGAGCTTCGCGTTCTCGGCGAGGACGCTCTCGTTCTGGCCCTCAAGCGCCGTGATCCTCTCGACCATCGCGTCCTTCCGGTCGAACTGCTGCTGCCTGGCCAACGCGCCCCGCGCCTTGTCCCGCACCTTGGCGACGCCAGGCCCCAGGTGGTCGAGATGCGTGTCGGTCAGCCCGGCCAGCTGCTCCAGCGTGAAGACGCGCTTCTCGGCAAGCCTTGCCTTCATCGCCTCGTCCAGCCAGGCCACGTTGCGAAGCCGGGTCTGGCCCTTCGTCTGGTCCTCGGACTGCTGGTAGAGCGCCCACTTGCGGGCGTATTCCAGCCTGTCCTCCTCCGTGACCGGGCGGTCCACCTTGAAGAACCTGTCGCCGGGAAACTCCTTCCTGATGTAGTCGGCGTCGGCGACAGGGTTCCGGTAGAACTCGACGAACGCCTCGTCCTGCCCGCCGTGGTCGGGGTCGCCGTAGATCAGGCCGCCCTTGCTGTCGCGCCGCGCCTGGGCCTGCACGGGCACGTTCATCATCGCCGCCGCCTGCTCGATCTGGCCGGGGTCGGCCAGGACCGAGCCTTCCGGCTGGACGCTCAGGTCTGTTTGCATTGCAGTTTCCATGTTCGTTTTCCTCTGGTTGTCAGGCGTTTTCGGATTGCACGGCGGCCTCTGCCTCCACCGTGAAGACGTGATCGTGCCTGCTCATGCCGAAACGCCTTCGACGGTGATGCCGAGGACCTCTATCCCCGCGTCCCCGTGTATGCTGATCGGGGTTGACCTGTCCCCTGCTGCATCAAACACTTCCTGCACCCTTGCGATGGGCGACGCTCCCAGTGAACTCATGTCATTTCCTCCGTTCTCATTGCAGTATCGTTGCAAATCATTGCAACACCAGTGCGTCGCCAAGGTGGAGCTTGGCCACGGCTTCGTTCCCTATGTATGCCTTCGCCACGTCATCGCCCCCGAGCTTCAGCTTGCGGGTTGCCGTTCCGGTGGCCTGCGTGCTGAACTTCAGGACGACGCTGGTCCTGATTGCGTGCAGCGCGGCTATCTCTGCCGAGGACAGGTCAAGCGCGTATGGCTCGCTCTCCGACGCGCCGATGATCCCGGTCCAGTAGGTCGTGTTCCCGTCCGGCGACTGGACTTGCAGCACGGCGTCCTCAAGCTGCTCCGTCAGGTCCTGCGATGCGCCAGACGTGAAGAAGTTGTTGGACAGCGATCCCACCGCGAGGTCCACTGCCTCAAGGTTGACGGACGGAACCAGCGCGGAAGTCAGTTGCAGCGCGGAATTGACGGAAGTGCCCTGAACGTATTCGTCATCTATCGTGCCTGTCCATATGACGCTGTTCACATTGGCCGTCCGTTGCGCCAGCGTGAAGCTGACGATCTCCTCGCCCGGAACTATGTTCGTGCCGGGAACCGGGTCGGGGTCGGGGTCGGGGTCGGGAGTGGCCGTGAACGGGTTCGTGCCCTGCCCGTCCCAGATTATCAGTTCGGCATTGACCGCGTTCTGACCGTCGTTCACGCTTGAGATGAAGCTGTTAAGCAATCCTCCGGGAGTGCCTTGGGCATTTCCAAGAACGTTCCAAAAATACGGCTCTGACGTATCATCGCCAACGTAGTCCTGATCCAAAACCCACTGCCAGGTCTTGTATTTAATACCTATCCTGCCAGAGCTTCCGAACTGCGCAGACAGGGACTGGCCTGTGCCGCCCCCGAAACCTCCGCTCTGGCTGTCAGTCAGGTCAATCCTCACCTGGTGCGGGTTGTTCAGGCTCCCGCCCCGAGACCTTATCAGCAGGTTGGACCAGTATCTCGTGACGCTCAAGCCAGAGGTCAGCAGCGCAGAGTCAATCTGAACCCTCTGACCTGCCGCTGGCCGCCACACCAGTTCGTTGCTGGACCGGGTGAACCAGCCTGTCTGAAGGGTGATGGTCTGGTGAGCCATGCGTCAGCCCACTATCGCGTAGAAAGTCTTGGCGTCCTTGGAGGACAGGGCGTCGTATTCGGCCTGCGTCAGCTTCACGATGTCGCTCACGTCATCGGACATGACCACGCCATCATTCAATCCGGCGATGTTGGCAAAGCCATTCTCGCGGAAAGTGTATGCCTTCGTCGTGGCCGTGGTGCCTAGATAGCTGATCGGACTGTCGCTGCGGCCCGCCTGTTGTGCGCTTTGATTGAACTTCACCGAAAGGGTGGGACTGAACGAGTTGCCGCTCGTGAAGTAACTGGTCCATCGTGCCCGTGCAGCAGCATTGGTCATGTGATAGCGGAGCACCTGATATTCCACGCCGCTTATGACGCCCTTCTCGAACAGCGACATCTCGAACTCTTCATCGGTCGTCCCGTCACCTACGTTGAACCAGATGGCAGTGTTTGCAAGGTTGTGCTGTTCCCGGAGCACGTCATACACACGGGACTTGAGCAGGGAAAAGAGGTAGTAGTTGCTGCCCTGTTGCTGCATGTAGAGCGCGGCGATTGCGCTCAAGGGGTTGTGCAGGACTTCTCCCTGATTGGCCAGTCCGTCGTGGTTGCGACCCACGTAGCCGTGTATCTGGCTCGTGCCCGTTCCCCGGCGGGCCATCTTGAACTGGCAGGCGTTCTCCGGCCCTGTAGTGAGTTCGTAGAGACCGCTCTCGAATGCGACCGACACGCCCCGAACGGTGTGCCGCGCCCGC
Organism: bacterium; assembly: GCA_965242885.1. Taxonomy (GTDB): domain Bacteria; phylum JAAXHH01; class JAAXHH01; order JAAXHH01; family JAAXHH01; genus JAAXHH01. The sequence continues at coordinate 21,809 of CBDETH010000002.1, read as the reverse complement.
TCCGTCAGGTAGTAGTGGGCCGGAGCAGCCGCCACCGTGGGGTTCAGGGTCTCGCTTGAGATGTCCGTGACGTGCTCGGCAATGTAGGTGTGCAGCTTGGAAAGGTCGTCCCGAAGCTCGTCCACGTGGTCCGGCTCAATCTCGTCAAGGATGTCCTTGAAGTTGTTGATGTCCTTGACCTGCCACACCCGAAGAACGGTGGTCTCCACCCACGACGTGAATATGTCCTGATAGAGCTTGCCTGCATTGCCGCCGCCCTTGCTGTAGTATCGGGCGGGACCCACGGCGTAGGCGCTGGCGACTCTTGATGCATATAGATCGCTGCCGAGGACATACCTGCGGTTCGTCCCGGACTGAATGAGGTAGGCCACGTTCGAATCGTTCTCGATGGTGACGCCAAGGTCAACTTCGTTGTTGTCCGCCCCGAGGGTGCTGTCCAGCAGCAGTTCCTGCATGGCCGGGTTGCCCGCGTCACCCCCGTCAGGAATGGTTGGCTTGTTCTTTATGAAAGCGTCACTTCCGGCATCGGTCTCGTTCCAGTCCGACTGAACGTTGTCCTCTCCCCCGCTTCCTGCGTTGTCGTCAACATACTTCTTGGTGGCGGCGTGAAGATCGGCAGTGGGTGCGCCGTCAAGCGTGAGCTTGCCAGTCATGGTTCCGCCCGTCCACCTGACGAAGCCCGTGATCTTGCCGTTGACGTAGCTGGCCAAGGAGGAAAGCTGTACGTAGCGGTTGGGGTCGCCGTTCACGCTCTCGTCGGACATGGGCACCCTGTCGTTGTCGGCAAGAGCAGCCGCTTCCGTGGACAGGTCATCATGAACGTCGAAGCCGATCTGGCCTTTCAGGTAGGTGGCGAGACGGGTCAGGGACAGCCACCTGTTGGGGTCCCCCGTCTGGCTTTCGTCCGATATGACGAGCCTGTCCGCACCCGCAGGAGCCGTCATTTCCGTGGTCACGTCATCGTGCAGGTCGAAAGCACCGCCTCCCCCGGCCACGGGGTGAACGCGGACAGTGGCCCCGCCACGAACTGCCGCTATCTCGTCAGTGGTGCGGGCATTCCCGCCGTCGGTAAGTGAACTGAATGCTGTCATGTCGTTTCCTCACATGGGCCAGTCGATGAAACTGTCCGCAAGTCCGGGCCACCTGATGGGGCCGCTGGTGCTGCCTGATCCCCCGCCCGAGGGAGCGTCAAGGAACGCCATCTCGTTCTCGTCATCGGCAGACACGCCGAGGAACTTGCCCCGGTCTGCCGAGGAACGGCTTTCCTTCACGAGGTCGAGCACGACATCGTCCGTCAGGGGAGTGGCCGCGTCTATGTCTGCCTGAAGCTGGGCATCAAGCGCGTCCCGGTCAATGATCCCGTCCTTGAACGTGCCCCGGAACTCTCCGTCATAGTGCGTATAGTCAATGTCCGCCGAGCGCTTCTGTAGCGTCCAGTCATAGGAAACCTCACGCTCTCCAAGCACGAACACGCGCTTGTAGTAGTCGTGGCTGGAGTCGGCGGGCGAGACGCCAAGGTTCCGGTTCGTCCATGAGTTGCCCGGAGTGACCAGTCCAAGATCGTTGACAAGCCGATACTGGCTTGCGTCCGCGCCTGCGGGCAGCCGGATCGACACCGAGACAGGGGTGTTGCTGTTCGAGGCGGCAGTGTTGGTAACCATCGCCGTTGCTGACCCGAAGGCCGTGGAGTCGTAGCCACTCGTGTCCGGCGTGGAAGCGATCAGAACCCCATCGTCGGCGGTTTCCCATGTTCCCGGCTCCACTTCCGTGTGGAGGTCCCGTGCCAGGTGCTGGAGTTCCCCTATCGAGATGCCGTTGCGATCCGCTTCCGCCTGTGCAGCCGCAGCCGCGTCACGGGCCGTCTGGTCCGTGCCGCCGCCGTCGGAGGCGGTCTGCCAGGTCGCGGCCCCGTCCGTGCCGACTTCAAGCTCGTATCTCGCGGTCGCCGCCTGAGCGTCAGGCGCTTCCGGGAGGCCGGTGTCCTGCACCGTGTCCTCTTCCCATGAAGCCGTCCCGTCCGCCTGGACGCGAAGGTTGTAGTCCGTGGCCGCGTCAGGAGTCGCGGGCCTGTCCGGCACGTTCGACTTGCCGTCCGCCGTCGCCTGCGCCGCGACCGCCTTGGCGTCCGCCGCCGCAGCAGCCGCCCGCGCCGTCGGGTCGGTGTCCGTGGTGCCGCCGTCCGGCTGCCAGGACGTCTGGCCCGTGTCAGTCACCTGAAGGTTGTACTGTGTCGTTGCGGCAGGGACGCTCGGCTTGTCCGGCACGTTGCTCGCCCCGGTGCCCGTCGATGCCGTGGCCGCGATGCGCGGATAGCTCAGCTGCACCGGCGCAAGATGGTCCGCGCCTTCCGCCATGACGTTGATGCCGTCAACCGGGCGGCCAAGCGTGGCGCTGCTCAGCGCCCCCTGCGATGCCGCCGGTCCGGGCCAGAGTTCCGCGCCCTTGACCACGGCTTCCTGCACCGTCCTGACGCTGCCCGGCCCGAATATCAGGAACCATCCGTACTCCCCGGCAGGCACGTCCTCGTGCGAAACGCCCACGACGTTCCCGGCCTCGCCTGACACGCGGTCGCCGTCCAGCGCCCATGCCTGCCCGGTGTCGCCGCGTATCTCCACGGCGTCATGCCGCCGGATCGCCTCTCCGGCCCGCTGGTACATGAACTCGCGGAAGTCGTCCGTCCGCCCGCGAGTCCCTGCGTGGAACCCGCTTGACGTGTCAACGGATGACGGGTTGACGCCAAGGTCCTTCAACTTACCGGCTGTCCACGTAGGGCCAGTTCAGCGAGCAGGCTGTCAGACGGTCGTTGGCGACCGCGTTGGCTTCAAGAATCGATATTCCGGCGATCTCGCGCTGACCGGCCCCGCTTGTGATGCGGCCCCCGGTGCCGGAAGGCTGGGCGTTGTCGGAAGCCACGGTCCCGTTGGCCGTCCTGACCATGGATTCGCCCTTGCGAAGAACCCAGAAGGCATCTCCGTCCTCGCAGGGAGTGACCACGACCCCGGCCTGGTTGCCGTTCGCACGGTTCGTGGTCATGCGCTCGCACTCGAAGCTGCCGTAGATCACGACGCAATCACCCTCGCGCATGTCGGTTTCGGCCTTGCAAAGCTGCCATTGCCTGTCGCCGCTCTCCCCTACTGTGCCAAGCGGGGGCGGCAAAGGCTCTCCGGGAACAGGCGTTTCAGGCCATACCTGTTTGGGGTTGCACCCCATGACGCCAAAGGACATCACGTTCTCCGTTGTGTCGGGAGCCGGTCTCCCGGCCCCCGAAAGGTTCGTCAGGCGATCAGGTCAACCGACGGCCACTGCACGGCGATGGAGACAGGACTTCCTGCCGATCCCTGAGCGGCCCTCGCGTGAACGCCGTTCAGGTGAAGCGCGGCTGCGGTCGAACTGATCCGGCCTTCCGTGTTGTGCGGATACAGGATGGCTCCGGCGGCGATGGCCGCCGCCGCGATCCCGAACCCGTTGCCGAAGACCAGGCCCCAGCCGTAGGCGTCGTTTTCGATCCTGACCTGCGGGAAGCAGATCGCCATCGAAAGGTTCGCGTCGTCGCTCAGGTCCATCGCCCGCAGTTCCCAGTCGCCGCTGATCGCGGCGCAGGCGTACGGGCTGATGACCTGTCCGGCCTGGACGGCCACGTAAAGGCCGCCGTCCGGGCTGAAGGCAAGGGTTCCGAGCGTGACGCCGCCGATGTCCTCAAGGGACGGGCCGGACTGGTTCGGATTGCATCCAAGTGCTGCAAGACTCATGTCACGCCCTCCTATGCGGCTCGCTGGAGACGGCCCTGCAAGCTCACGTTCGAGCATGTCAGGTTTCCGGCCCAGAGAATGAACCGCACCATCGCGTCCTGGTTGGTCGCGTAGCGGTCCATGGAGACTTCCATGTTCTGGTCCTTGTGCGGACGCCAGAACAGGTAGTTCGTGTTCAGCATGTAGGCGAGGTTCGCGCCAAGCGAGCCGCCGAAGCCGCCGTCAAGCACGCAGTCCGCCGTCAGGAACTTCAGGTTCATGAAGCCCATCTTGCCCATGTTCGGGTTCGTGAACCGCTGCTGGTCCTGAAGCGACTCCCAATAGCCGGTGTAGAAGGCGTTCCCCATCGGGATGAGGTCAACCTTGTCCATGTTCCGGCAGATCGACACGTACATGTTCATCATGGCGTTGCGGATGCCGTCGTTCGACACCGCGAAGCCCGAACCCGACCCGTCGTTCTCCTGGTGACGCCAGAAGTCGAAGTTGGCCCGGTTGATGCCGCCGTAGGTGCCGCTTGTCGCGGTCGCCGGAAGCGCCGCCGCAAGGCCGTCGATCTGCTTGCCGGAATCGGCCTCGCCGTTGCTGTAGAGGTCGTTCGACAGGCCGTTGACCATGGTCTTCTCGGCGTTGCCCACGCGCTTCGAGAGAAGGTCGATCATCTTCTCCTTGCCCGCGTTCTGAAGCCGCTCGCGCCCCGAAATGGTGATCGCGACCGCGACCTGCCGGAGGTCGAACTCGGCTGCGGAGAACACGTCGCTCGGCTGGATGTTGAGGACCTCGTAGCCGCTGAAACGCTTGAACGTCTCGTTCTCGGCGTATTCAAGCTCCTCGTAGATGGTTCGTCCGCCGGAGATCGGGGACGACTTGCCACGCTTCTTGAGCCGGTTCAGGAGAGCGGTGTTGTCCGACACGTTGTCGGCCAGCTTCCTGCGCCGGTTCTCGATGGCGACCGTGGCAAGTTCGGAGATGTTTGGCGAAGCCATTGTCTCGTTCCTTGTTCGTCAAGGTTTCGTTCTGCTTCCGGTCAGGCGGCGACCATCTGGTCGTACGCCTCCGAAAGCGCTGCCTTGAGGTCTTTTGGCTGTTCCGTCCGGGGGGAGCCTGCGCCCGACACCGAGGAACCCGCGTTGCGCTTGCGGCGGGCGGCTTCGGCCTTCGCCCTGTCCTCCGCCTCAAGCAGCTTCGCCCGGACTGCCGGATTGCTCCAGCAGGCCCGTTCGTAGAGGTCCCTGATGTCGGGCTGTTTTCCCGCCGCGTGATCGGCCTGCGCCAGCCTCGTCATTTCGTGCTCCACGTCGCTGAAGAAGGGATGGGCAAGGGTGCCGTCCTCGTTCTTCGCCGTCATGAAGTCGTTGATCGTGTTCTGCTGCCTCTGCATCTCGGCATGTTGCCGGGCCTGCATGTCGCCATGCGACTGCTGCCGAAGCTGCTGAATCTCGTTCATCAGGCCGTCAACGCGCTCGTCCCTGACAGGCTCGATGACATTTCCGCCGTCGTCCGTCTGCGGCGGCGCGATGCCGTAAGCGGAGATGATCTCGCGCAGCACGTCCATCTGCTGGGCGGGCGTCCCCGTCCTGAGCCGGTACTCGATCCCCATCAGGCTGTCGAAGGCGAGCGCGGGCGTGGTCTGCGCCTGCTGCATGTAGCCGGACCACTTGTCGGCAACCTCCCGGAACGGCGCGACTTCCTGGCTGCGCTGCGTGTGCGCGGCCTCCATCGCCTGCGACCGGTCCATGAGGAATTTCTGCGCCTCCAGGTCGAGCTTGGAAAACATCTCCCGATGCTCGCTTGACCAGTTGGCCGGAGCTTCCATGGATTGCGGCGGATCGCCGTCCTTGCCGGAGCCGTCCTTGCCGGATTCCTGCCCGCCGTCGTTGCCTGGACCGGGATCGGGGTCGGGATCGCCGTCACCCTCGCCTTCCTGCGATTTGTCCCACGCCTCTCCGAGAACGTCCTCAAGGTTCGTGCCGTCGTTCGGCTCCATGCCTGCAACCGGCTCGCCGGTGTCGTTCGGGTCGAATTCCTCAGAGGGTTCTTGCATGTGTCATGTCCTGTTCCGGCTTCGTCCTGCTGGCCTGGATGATCGCCAGGCTTTCGGGGTGGTTCTGCTCGATCTTGTCATGGGCGGTCTTCAGGTCGTCCTTCAGGTCCGCCGTGAAATCCCGCCTCGGCACGTCCGGCCCCCTGTCGTTGCCGATGTCGATCACGCCGTTCCGCCTGTTGTGCTCGCGCACGTCCTGCCGCGATTCCAGCGCGGTCAGGTCAACGGGCGACTGCACGGGGTTCCGGTGGTAGGCGTCGATCTGCAAGAGCGGCGCGGCAAGCTCGTCGTTCCGTGGCGGCGGGTCGTTGTGGCCGGTCCATGGCGTGACCTCGACCATGCAGCCGAAATCCCGGTCGTACCGGTATCGTCTTCTCATGTTGTCAATATAGCACACCTGTGTGCGCATTGCAACACTTTTCTTCCATTTTTGACCGATATATCACACTTTTTGTTGTGATTCAGCGAAAAACACCACAATGCCAGCCTCATGCAGCGGCCTCCTCGATCCACCCGTCCTTGAGAAAGTCGCTCATCTCGCTCCAATCAGGAACAAGTCCGCTGCCCTCGAAGCCTTGCAGGGCGTCGATTCCGCCCAGGCTTGCCAGGAAAGCCTCGTAAGCGGCCTTTCCCGCCTTTTCCTCTTTGGTCATTCCTGGACCGTCATCCGTCTGGCGGCATCGGCGGCAACGTGCATCGCGTTCTGCGATTTCGCCGTGTCCGCCGCCACGGTCGTCAGCGCCTCGCGCTCCTTGAGCTGAAGCTCCGCCTGGGTCTTCGCCAGGTCCGCCTCCATCTGCTCCATCGCAATGTCATGCTCGGCCTTCGACACCTGGTGCTCGGCCACCAGCTTCTCCATCTCCAGTCGATGCTTCTCCTGCATGGCCTGGAGCTTCATGGCGGCACTGGTATGCTTCACCTGCGCCTCGGCCTGCTTCACGGCCATCTGGCCCTGAATCTCCTGCTGCCGCGCCTCGGCATCCGCCTGCGCCTGGGGATCGGATTCGCCGCCCTGGTCCTGTCCGCCAGCGACAATCTGCTCGATTGCGTCCTCAAAGGCCCCTTCAAGCTGCCGCCCCGCCCGGAACCCGCGAACACCGAACAGCATCATCTGGCCCATGAGCGGTGCCATGGACGGAACCTGCTCGACCACTTGCAGCGAGGACGACATGAACTCGCCCGCCGCCCGCAGGAACTCCGTGCGGCCCTCGCGCTCGGCCTCGTCGTCCTCGATCATGGTCGAGTTCGTCTCGATCTCCAGCCGGAACCCGCGCAGCCTCTCGTTCCGCAGGAGCGTGATCGCCTCGGCGAACAGCCTGTCCGCCGCACCAGGCTGCTGCTGTTCCGCCTGCATCACCGCCGTCATCTGGTCGAAGCCGGACAGCCGCCGCAGCCGCTCCGGGTCGTAGTGCTCGGCCATCAGTTCGGCCTTGCGGCGGATGCAGTCACGCGCCAGGTTCTCGATCTCGCGCCGCTTCACGTCGATCCGCCGCCCGGCGTTCTGTTCCTTGATCCGGCTCTGCCCCAGCTTCTCGCGGGGATCGACCGCGCCCCGCAGGATGTCCGCCACCCCGGAAACCTCGTAGAGCGTCTGCTTGGTCCGCTCCCTCGCGTCGTACAGCCCGACCAGGGCGCGGGCGATGGTGTCCAGCGGGAAGAACTGGACCACGCCGGTGATCTGGCCGCCGCCGCCGCCCTTGCCGAGTATGTTCTGCATGTTCGAGACGGGCACGAGAACGTCCGCGTTCTCGTTCATAAGGGTCTCAAGCCCCTCTATCGAGGCGTCGTAGAAGCCCTTGGCCCTGAGCGCGTTCACCAGCCCGTCGATCCGCGCCGTCTGGTCGTCAAGCTCCTGAGCCAGTTTCGCGTACTGCCGATAGTCCGGCACCGGAACCAGGCTCTCGTTGGAAACCGTCCCGAAGGCGGGCTTCGGGCAGGGGAAGAACCCCTCCAGCTTCAGGGGATCGTCCTTCTCCTCAAGAATGCGGTCCGTCCATGCCCGGCTGACCCAGAACACCTTGCGGCTCGCCGCGTCCCATATCTCCCAGACATCGGCCAGGCCGATGACCTCCTGGTCGCGTTCGTCGATTTCGGTCCCGTCCTCGCCAACGTCGAGCGGGACGTTCCTGAACACCTCCCCGAAGCGCCCGACGCCCCTGGCCCGCGTCATGGACGTGCGGCGGGCGACCCAGCCGTCCTTGACGACCTCCGCCCATGTCCTCTTCGGGCTGTAAAGCAGGTCGTTGCGGCCCACGTAATCGACCGGGCAGGACTCCTCCAGAACGGTGTCGCCCTCCATGTCCGGCTCGTACCGGACCCACGCGGAGCCACGGGCGAACAGCAGGTAGTCGAGGCTGGCCCGCGACAGGGCCTCGTCCATGCCGCATCCCATGCGCTCGTCGCGCTCCATCTCCGACTTCACCGCCCGCTCAAGCATCTCCGCCGCGATCCGGCCAACGGGGTCGGCGTCCCTGTGACGCCGCTTCACGACCGGCACGGGTTCCTGCCCGTACACGGCGGGCCTCAGCGTCTGGATGTTCGACCAGAGGATGTTGAACCGGCTCGAACTCTCGCCGAACAGCTTCCCGAGGTCCACCTGCTCCTTCTCCAGCGTGTAGCGCCGGTCGATGTTCCTGGCGGACTCGCGCCAGGTCCTGAGAACCTTCTCAGCCGCCGCGAGTTCCGCCTCCCACCGCGCAACGGTCGTCGTGAACTCCTGCGGACCTTCCGTCCCGCGCTCGGCCTCGCCGTCATATGGCATCGTCGCCCTCCAGTTTCATTCCTTCCCGCTCACGGGACCTCTCTCAGTTCCGGCCTGTTCGTCTGCACGTCACGGACGGCGAACACGGCCTCCCAGTCCGGCTCGAACCGCCAGTTCACGAAACAGGCCGCGATCACGGGCCAGACGACGATGAACGCCAGGACGCCGATCCGTGCCGTCATGCCGCCTTCCTCCGCCGTTTCGCCAGGTCGATCACGTGCTTCGAGACCTCCCCCCAGGTGAACCCGCGCATTCCCGGCGGAAGGTTCCCGCCGACTGTCAGCGCGGGCGGCTTCTCGCCGGGACCGTCCTTCGCCTTTCCGGTGGACATGCGGTCGATCAGCCGACCTATCAGCGACAGCGCGTCAACCTGGTCATCGTTCTTTCCAAGCGGGAACTTGAGCATCTCGGCCTTCAGTTCGGGAAACCACGGCGCGTTCGCCGGAAACACGACCTTTCCGCTTCCCATCCGGGCCAGGAACGACTGCGCCCGCGCCGCCTTGTCCGTCGTGGACGAGAACTGCCGCCTCGCGCCCCATGCCTTCAGTTCGCGCTGGCGCTTTTCGAGAAACGGGCCAATCGACTTCTGAATCTGCCCGGATTCCTCGGCCCACACGAGCGGCTTCCAGCGCAGCATGAGCGCAAGCTGGGCGTCAACGCTCACGTCCGACGATTCCTGCCGTCGCCAGAAGTCCAGCACGTGGATGTCGTCGTGCTCGTCCACGCCGACCACGACATGGACCGTGAAGTCGCCCTTCCCGAAGCTCACCGCGTAGTCGCTTGCGCCGTATATCCGCATCCGCCCGATGTCCGGCATCCGGTCGTACGTGCGGAACATGTTCTCCGTGAAAAGGTTGCCTTCGGCTGGAAGCGGATTTCCCTGGTAAAGCGCCTGCCAGACCCTGTTGTTCCGCATCCGGCGACTGAAGTAGTCGATGTCGTACATTTCCGGCCAGAGGGCCTTGCCGTCCCTGTCAACCGCCGGGAAATGAACCTTGTGCCACTGCTCGCCTCCCTTTTCCTCCTCGGCCAGCAGCTTTCCGGCAAGATCGTTCTCGTTCCACCGGGTCTGGATGACGAGAATGAAGCCTCCCTTCATGACCCGCGTGTGGAAGTCCGACTGGTACCAGTCCCAGGTCTGGCTCTGGACGACCGGACTGTCGGCCTCCTTCCAGGACTTCACCGGGTCGTCAATTATCAGGCAGTGCCCGCCGAAACCGGTTATGCCGCCCCCGACGCCAGCCGCCCTGTAGACCCCGCCGCCCATCGTCAGCCACATGTCCCGCGCCCGGCTTTCGGGCGACAGCGCCGCGTCCTCCCCGAAGATGTCCGCATGGCGCGGATCGCGCACGAGATTGCGCAACCGCCGCCCGAAGCCGCTGACAAGCTCGGAACCGTAGGCGGTCGCAATGACCTCGTTCGCGGGATGGCGTCCGAGATACCAGGCCGGGAACACCACGGAGCAAAGCAGCGACTTCCCGTGCCGTGGCGGCGTCGTTATCAGCGCCCGGTCGATCAGCCCCGCCTCGCAGTCCTCCAGGACCTCGGCGATCCTTTCGTGATGGTGGTTCACCTTGAAGCTGGGAACCATGTACTGCGCATAGGCCAGAAGGCTCTTGTCGGCGTTGCGACGCAGCTTCTCGTGCATCAGTTCCGCAAGACGCGCCTTCGCGTTCCGGTCGTCACTGCCCGGCATCGGCAACCTCGACGACCTCGCCGTCCACGATTGTCAGGCTGGCCTTCAGGCGCTCCATCTCGTCTTCCAGCGCCTCGTCGTCCATCCGCTCGAACCGCCCCTGCGCCTCTTCCCGGCGACGGGCCGCCTCCTCCTTGTAGCCAAGCACGTCCGTGATCGCGGTCAGGCTCGCCTGCCGGACGTTGGTTTTCTCGTCCGCGTCCTCGACGATCCTCACGTGGTGCGCGAGGACCCACTCAAGCGAAGCGCCCGCCACAAGGGCGGCATCCTCGCGGATTTTGGCGACATGGGCCTGAACCTCGTCCGACCTCGACGCCTTCCAGGCGGACTGCGTGGTCATGTATCCGGCCCGGCGTCCGGCCTCGGCATTGGTCAGTCCCGCCGCCAGGCCGCGAGCCAGTCTGAGCCGAAGCTCCGCAGTGTCCACGGGCTGAATCCGCTGGCCGTCCTTCCGGTGAACCGCAGGCACGCCTTCAGGGACCGGATTCGACCGCTCCATCAGTTCGCCGTTTTCGTCAAATGCGCTTTCTGGCACTCGTGTTCCTTGCAGACGGCTATGTGGCGTGGCCGGGGCTTTCTCCCCCTACAAGGAGGAGTTTCGCCCCGATCTGGCCGGGGTGCACACGTCAGCAAGACGCCGCTGCACCCCGATAACTCGTCGTCTCCTTTGTGTTCCCCTCCCCGCCTGCCATAGGCCCAAGCCTGACGGGGAGGGGCAGCGATCCCGGCGACTTTCGCGGTCGGCCTTCAAGCCTGTGCCGTCCTCCGGGTCGTGTGCCTGGCCACGAAGGGTCAGGCTTGTACTCCCCGGTTGCTTCCATGGAGAGGCAGGTCCGGGGACACCATCACAACTTACATGTTTTTTTTGATAAAGTCAAGTCATTTGATTGCATTTACGAATAATGGGGGCTGCCAAGAGCAGTGAGAGCGTCGGGAGGCAGGACTTGTTCCACCGACCCCGCCCCCCGTTTTGCATTTTTTCTCCTGGACGGGCCTCAAAGCCAGTAAAACATACTCGATCCCGCACCTGACAAAGTAACCTCAGAGGCAAGAGCAGTACTTTTTTGCGTCACATGCGGGCGTTTTTGCCTCTTGGTATGTGAGGCAAAAAAGTACTGCGACAGGCGAGAGCCGGACTTGTTCCACCGACCCCACCCCCCGTTTACGCTTTTTTCTCCTGAGAGGCCGGGCCGGGACGCGAAAAACGTTGCAAATCAGTCACATATCACTGCGGAATGTCCATTAACAGTCATTAACGGACATGCCTGAAAGCCTGGTGATTGCACGGCTTTCGGGTAGTGATTGCATCCCGATCCGGGTTCTTCCAGGCGCAAGCAAGGCGCAATCACCTTGCATCAAGGCGCAATCACTTGTGGCCATTGCAGGCGAAAATCAAGCCGTTGGTCACGCAATCACTTGATAGCCGAAACGCAATCACTTGGCGCATCGGGTAGCGCCTTCTGGCAGACCATCGGCGCCCGCTACCTGACGGCCATGTCGTGTGTCATCAACCATCATCAGTTTGTCGCCTGGGCGGCGCCTGGGCGGCTCTCAGGCTTCGCTCATGGGTGATTGCACGTGCCATCGGGCACGAGCGGCACGTGAGAGGCCATTAGCGGGTCTGTTTTTGGGGCTTTGAGGCCAATTCGGGCGGGTCTGTGCCTGAATCGAAAAGGGCGGCCAGGAAGCCGCCCCTTCGTTTTCGTGTGGCAGTAGCTCCTAGACGTCTTCCCGGAACATGATCGTAATGACCGGCTCGCCCGCGTCGCCACCACCTATCGCGACAATCGGAAAGTGCTTGCGCGGGGGCCGGTTGCTGTCGCGGCCATCCTTGCGGATGTCGCGGACCAGGACGCACATTCTCACGCGGTCGCTGTTCGCGGCGCGGCCTGCATACATACTGGCCATGCACAGCACGTCCCACAGACGCCCGCTTTCGTCCTGCCATCCTGAATAGCCTTCCGGCAGTGCGACCAGGCGATCCCAGACAGTGCGCGACAGCGCAACGGGAATCTTGAAACCCGCCTCGCGGGCAGTCTCGGACACGTCCACAAGTACGCCGTCGTCAATCGCCTGGCTACGGGTATAGGCATGTATCACCGGCCCGAAAATCTCGGTCGCGGCGGTGTTCAGGTCATTCATGGCCTTGTCTCCTTTTCGGGGTTGCCGTGCTGACTGCACGGGAAGGCGGGGCCGCAACCCCGCCCAGCCGGTGCAGTCATGCCGCCTTGCGGTTCCTGGCCGCGCAAGCCTGGCACCGCGCCTTGCCGTCGCTTGCCTGGCCGCAATCGATACACTGGCCCGCGTCCCTGCGCTTCTGCCGCCTGGCTTTCAGCGCGGCGACCTGGCCGCTTGTGTCGCGCATGGCCTTTGGTCGTTCGATCCAGTCAGGCATCCCGTAGCTTGATCCGTCGCGCATCGGCATGATGATCGTGCAGGCTTCCGGCGTGTGAGGGATCAGGACCGGCGTGTCACCCTTGGCCTGCCATAGCTGGATTGCCCGTCCGCCCGTAAGCCAGTCATGCGCCTGCCCGGCCATCGTCAAGAGAACGTGATTCAGCGCCATTGAATTGGCGATCACTGCGGGCTTGAGCTTTCCGCAAGGCATGACGCGGCCATAGTCTGGAAAGGTGCCTTTGATCGTGCTGGCCGGAAAGATCGTGCCCTTGGAAGTCGTGGCAATTCCGGCGTCCAGGTCGATCAGCGTTGTCATTTGCCGCTGGTCCTGGCCCGTGCATTTCTGCGCAAGTTGCCTGGCAGTCGCGTTAAGCTGGACAATCACGCCTTCTTGCAAGTCATGCTCGGCGTGAGGGTCGCGGGCACAGATCAGAACGTGCCCGTCCGTCGCGACAAGCGCGAGTCCGCCAGCTTCGACGGGGTGAATGTAGACGCCTTGCAGGTAATGTCGCGCTTCCTCCGTAGAGCGAGCAAGCGCGACACTCGCAAGGGTCATGGCGTTGACCGTGACTTTCATTGTATCGCCATCCCGCCAGCCTTCGCGATCAGCCAGTCGCTTGCGGCCTGCGCGGCAGACGCGGCCTTGACGATTGCGTGAGGGTCACGCGCCACCTTGCGCCAGGCATCAACGTAGCTCGCATGATCCTCGATAGGGCAACGCTGGCATCCGGTCGCGGCGGCGACCATGGCCGCGCCAATCTCGGCAACGCATTCTTCAAGAGCGTAGTCAGCTTCTTTCATGCCAAGATCGCGGCCAACCCGCGACTTGTGGCCGGTCGCATGGATTGCCTCATGCAGGAGCGTCCCGGCATGTGCGGCATCAGACGTGAAAGCCTCTTGCGGCGGCATGTGCACGTAGTCGTTTGCCGGATCATAGAATGCCCGCATGTTGCCGGTCACTTTCAGCGCAATGCCTGTCCGGCCAAACCAGTCGCCGACTGCCGATCTGGAAGGCGCGGGAACCGGAGCCAGGGACGCGGCGAACCGGCCAGGCAAGCCGTCGATCTGCTCAACGTTGAACACGGCATACTGCCGCATGAAATTGACGTGCCTTTGCTCGTCTTCCGGCAAGTCGCGAGTGTCACGCGAAACCGCCTGCCCGGCCTTGATAACCTTGCAAGCCTTTTCGCCCTTGCGAACCTGGCCACCGAGTTCCTGCGCCTGGCGATAGGTCATCCAGTGCGACGCGGCATAGCCACGCCTTTCAGCGGCGACCCAAAGCGCAAGAAAATTGATCCCTCGATATGGAGTGTTGCAGACGCGAAGTGGCAGGACGGATTGCGACCCGCCATCCCAACGCGGTTGCCAAGGCGGCGTCCCGGCCTCGATTGCCGCCACTATGTCGGCAGTGACGGCTTGGTAAGTCTCTTCCCTTCTGGTCATTGTGATGTCTCCTTGGTTGGTGGAGACAACATTGATGATTGCAGGCAGGAAGCGCAATCATCAATGTATCACAAATTATTTCAAGGGGAGGCTAGGATCGCCGACGCTTTTCGTTGCAACTCGGACAGGCAAACCCCGTCGGCGGACGGCCCATGCGCTTCGTGCCCGGTGGCGGAGGCTCGACAGGCGGCACGGGTTGGCCGCACAACACGCACAGGCCAGCAGCCCGGCGCTCGGCCCGCTTTTCGCGCAAGGCAGCTACTTGCTTAGTGGTGTCCCGCTTGCCAGTCATGGGCGCAAGGTAAGGCGAAAGCGCCGGGCGATCAAGGCGGCATCTTTCGGACGCCTGACAATCGGGAATCAAGGGCCGGACGATTGGAAGCGAAGGCCATTTAATCCAGGATTCATTCACGGCAAGGCGACCAAGGCATGACCGTCTCGAATGGCCCCAGCGCACCAGGGCGCATGGGCAGGCTCGCCCAGGGATGGACGGTCCACCTGCGGAGTGCACGGAAAGCATATCACGCATGATCGAAAAGGCGGCCTGGGAAGGGAAACAATATCACGAACGATTGGACAGGCCACGGGGCACGATCTGGAACGCCATTCATGCCTCAGCCATGTTTTTCTTCATTGTGAACCTCATGTTGACCTTTCTCGGCAACCCTTCCAGGCAGCAGGGGGAGCGACCTTAGGAGCGACCGCGTAGCTGCCCAGCTAGCCGCTATCGCTATGGCTCTGGGGACGATGGCAGGGTCAATGATTTCAAGGGGTTGCGCTGTTTTCATTGTCACTTTTTCCAGTTGTTTCTTTCACCTTTTCCAGTTGTTTCTTTCACCTTTTCCAGTTGTTTCTTTCACCTTTTCCAGTTGTTTCTTTCACCTTTTCCAGTTCGCTTCCGCCACCGGCCCTTGACACAAGACGGGTGCCGGGGTGTTGCGTTTCCGGCGCACCTTCTCAGCGGCGCAACTCCACCACGTCGGCGCTCAAGTTGTGCGCCATGCCCGGACATGGCAAGGGCCGCCTTCGGGCGGCCCTTGTGACGGTAACGCGATTTCCTGACCAGTTACTTCCCCGGTGAACCGGGTTCCACCGTCACCGGGACCGGCCACTTCCTGCCACTGGCGCGGGCGTATAATTTGGCGCGATTACATGCCTCCGACCCTCGGCTCCCCGTAACACCAATGGCCGCGCCGACGTGTCTCCACTTCATCCCCCTCTCGCGGAGTACATAGGCTTTCCTGCCCACTTCATTCCGACATTCCCGGCTGCACCATATCCGTTCCTGTGAAGGTTTTACCAACATGGCTTTTCCGCAGGTGCGGCACTTTACCTCTTTTCGGATATATCCGCCATGTTTTGTCCCTGAAGCCTTGACGGGAACCAGGTTCAACTCCTGGCAAATCTGGGTGACCCGTTGCCTGCTGTCGCCCAGCCGTTCGCCCAACTCCCGCCTGCTGCACCCTGATTCAACCATCGCGATAATCATGTTTCGCCTGGCTTCCCATTCCGCCTTTTTCATCATTTCTTACCTTCCTTCTCGCCGTCCATCAGTTCCCAGATCACACATATGGCTATCGGGTGGAGAACGAACGTAACGAGTTCAATGGGTTGCGCTGTTTTTGCTCCCCTCTGTTACAGGTGTTCTTCCCCTCTGTTACAGGTGTTCTTCCCCTCTGTTACAGGTGTTCTTCCCCTCTGTTACAGTTCACTTCCCGCCGCTTGCCGACATCTTTTCCGCCACCGGTTCGGGCAGGAACCTCATCCCCCTAGCGCCGGTCTTCGGATCAACCTGGCCTTTCAATCGCACGAGGCCGGGAATGTCCTCCCATGGCGCGTCGAGTTGATCCGTGGTCCTGTCCCCGGTGGATTCCCCGAAGGCCAGCCGCCTGCGGTCTTCGGCAGGCAGCACCGGATACTTTTGTGGATTCGAGGTCCACCCGTAATGGCCCTTCCCTGCGGGGACACGGGTTGTGCCCGGCTTCCATGTCAGGCTGTGCGCGGCGATGAAGGCCCGCCACTTCGGGCCGGACCTGACGCCAAGCGCGGCCAGTTGCTTCGGGTCGATCATCGGGCCGGTATGCGATCCGGGAGGCAGGGCGACAGCAAAGGTTACAGGCGTGTCCAGCGGCGCGTCGATAGCCGGAACGGTTCCCCGGATAATGACGGGACGCCATATCGACGTGCGTCCGGGCATCACGAAGCCGACTTCGCCCAGCCTTTCAAGCGCCTGCCTCAATGCTGGCCATTGCTTGCCGCGATTCCACTTTCCGGCGTAGACATCATCAACCAGGTCACGCAACGTCAATTCGAGGCGGCAGCCTGCGCGGGCCTTCTGCGGCGCGGCCAGCAGGACGCTCACCATCAGCCTGGCCTCAAGCGGCGCACCACGGCCTTGCGTCCGTAGCGACTGGCCTGCGCAGTCCACCAGGTTCAGCAGGGCGACCTCGTTATCCGCCTTCACGCTTGTCTTGTCCACGATCACGGGCAGGATTCGACTGTCCCGCCTAATGTCCGGCGCGACCGGCTCGCAGGCGGCCCATACCCGCAGCGTGTCGGCAAGGGGTGGAGGAACGCGGGTATCCCCTGCTCTGGCCCATTGATTGTATTTCCCCAAATGGTGAAGGCAGACCAGCACCTGCCCCCCCTCGGTGTGGCAATGCGGAAAGCCATTCAACCCCTGGCCCATCAGATCAATGACGCGGGGCGGCTCGCCTTCAAGGCCGAGATGCTGCCATGTTTTGCTGACAGCCGTGTCAGCCCTGGCGATGGCTTCACTGCCCAGCATCCTACACCTCTCCTGGCATGGGAAGTGAGCCTACCGGCGTGAAGCCGTGGTCAACCCGGCGGCCCGAAGGTTCCGTCCCCCTGGCCTTCTTGTGTTCTTCCAGGTTCAGTTCACCCTGCGACCGCATCCATTCGTAGGGCACGAGCGTGTTCACGGGATCGAAGATATTATACAGGTGTGTTCCGAAATCCACGTCGTCCTTCCAGTCCTTGAGCTTGGCGACGTTCATGTTGACCAGGTAGTCCCTTCCGCTCGTCCCCTGCATTCCCCTCCGCTCGACCTCGTATCGGACCTCAGGTTCGTTGATGAACACTCCCGATCCTCGCGCCGAGCTTCCTTCCTTGTTCAGGTGGTGGACCATGAGAGCGGAAGTTTCCTCATGCTTACTGGCCATTTCCTGGGCCATGTCGATCATCAAGCTGGCGTTTTCCTGAGCGCTGTCATTCACGCCCACCATGGCCCTGGACACAGTGTCCAGGACAATCAGCAGCGGCGGGCCTGAGAATTCATGTTCCGCCTGCTTGAGCAGGGGCCACCAGTCTTTAAGCCCTTCGCTCAGCAGGACGGAGGGAGACACCAAGGCGAAGTCGTTCACCGGCTGTCCGCCATTGTGCTCGATCTCCCATCCTTTCACGCGGGTCTCCAAACCTCGCTTCCCCTCGCCCGCGATGTAGATCACGGGACCGGAGCGGACTATCCTGTCATCGCCCCATCGCGGCGAATTCCCCTTGCCTCCCCCGTTGGCAATGGACAGCGCCATGTCCAGGGCCAGGAACGACTTGAAGCTCTTGGACTCCCCGGTCATCATGGCCACCACGTTCGTCGGCATCACCTCCCTTATCAGCCATTCTGGTTCGGGACTTGGCCTGAAGGCTCTTCGGAAGGTCAGGGTGAGCCGTCCCGCCCGATACACTCCGTCTTCCACGAAATCCGCGCTTTCTGCGGTTTCTGCGGTTTCTGCGGTTTCGGCTGCCGTCTTGGAGAAAAGCTGCGTCACGTTCCCCCGACTGGCGACCCTGTAAGCCTTCGTCAGGTTTCCGGGAGGATTCGTGGCGCTGCGCCACCCGCTTCCCCCGTGGCGGCGCAACTCGTCCTCCGACCAGGGTGGCTCGCACCGGGGGTTCCAGTGTTCGAGCAAGACCGTCATGGCCCGGTCCTCGGACAGCCCAAAGCCGTGCATCATGGCCCCGGTCGCGGCAAGAGTCTGGTTTCCGTCCACGCCGCAAGTGCCGGTGCGGGCCTTCGTCTTCGCCCATTGCTCGGCCTCGGCCACGTTCTCCGGCAGGTCCGGCTCGATCAGCCATACTTCGGCCTTGGGGTCCCTCTCCCTTGCCTTCCCGGCGGCCTCGACAAGCGCATCCGACCGGAAGGCGGGATCGCCCCGCGACTTCCACGTGTATTCGGTGCCGTTCGGCCCCTTGGACCCCGGCAGCAGGCCATAGGAGCCTTTGCAGCGAATGTCGATCTTGTGGCCGACCGTGCTTTGAGACGGCGGCAGCAGTTCGCCTTCCTTGAGTGCGTAGACCAGGTGCAGGCCGCCGGATGGCGTCCTTATGGCCATGTCCGTCCTGGGGAGCTTCAGCGCGTCAAGGTGCTCCGGGTTGTAGCTGCCATTGCCGTCGCCCTTGTCAACGTCAACGTCCACGACGACCGTCCCGCCCAGGCTCATGGCGGGGCACCAGGCTATGTTGGCCTCCGGCCATTCGGTCCACCGCTTCTTGATCTTCGCCTCGTCGGTCGTGGCCTCATGGACGCCACGGGTGCCGGGAAATGGCTTCTTCTCCCCTATCTTCTTTTCCCTCTTTCCCCTTTCATCTTCATCCAGGTCAGCTTTCGCCAATTCAGCGCGAAGCCTCTCCGCGTCGGCGGGTGACTGGACGGGGAACACGGCAAAGCCCTGCCGTGCGTATTCGAGCGCGTGTTTCTTCATCATCGGGCGGCCCGGTCGGCGTACCCTTTGGCCAGGTTGTAGAAGAACATCAACTGTTGGTCGCTGTCGAACTCAAGGTCGCAGAAGCTGTCCGCCAGGACCTCCCTGATGGCCTCCACCTTCACGTATGCCTTGGCTTCGGCGTCATTGACGCTGGAAACCTGGCCACCGTCACCGAGCCAGATCAATGGCGGGTTTGATTGTCCCATGGGGAATTCTCCTAAGCAGCTTGTTGGTTTTGCCGGGCGGGGACCAGCCCCGCACGGGCGCGGATCGCCATGATGTAATTCACGAGGATGTCGATCTGGATGTCCTCCCCTCGTTCCTCTGCGGCATCCAGGAACAGCCTTCTGATCCGCTCCGTGGCCTTCTCGACCTGACTCCTGCTCCGCAGCCTTTTGAGCCTCGCGTCCCTTGCCATGTCGGCGTCGGGTTCGGCCCTTCCCTCCAGGACCAGGCCGCAGTCCCTCTCGACCTCAAGCAGGTCCTCCGGCGTCATCTCGGCCCATATGTCGCCGAACCCGCCCGTCACCAGTTCCATTTCGCCGTCCTCCAGATCGCGTGTCGTTTCGCTGGCCCTGCGCAACGGATGGCTGCGCAGGGTTGGGCTTGCGGTTCCAGGTTCAAAATCGCCGACTTGACCAGACTCTCTGCCAGTCGTCCGAACTCTCCTTCAAGAACTCAACCTGATCGCCGCTCTCTCCGTGACAACTCCACGCCGCCCTGAAACAATGCTCCCACACCGGATTCCATTTCTCCGAATCGTGCTTTATGACCACAATCAGGTGCCCCTTGTGGTCATACAGGCAGGCGAGCGCCTCGCAGCAGTGCTCGTGGGAATCATATCCGTAAGCGCCCCCGACCATGCCGACGGCAAACTGGCCCGCGCTCTTCACGCGATCATCCCCTTTGCCGCCTTCGTAGCGGAAGCCCGGCAAGCAACGGTAGAATGGTTCCTGGGAATCGTTATGTGGGTCGCTGTCGTAATTGACGCCGCGCCATGGCAGTTTCTTCATGTTTTGCCACTTTTCCATGGCCCTTTTGTCCAGAACCTCCATGGCTTCGCGGTCCATGATGATGTTGCCGTTCACTTCATTGAGATGCATCTGATTGTCCTCATGTTGATTTTGGTTTCGTTTGCGCGTCCGGGATCGGACGGCAGCCCAGGCGTCGGGATGCCGTTCAGGTTCGTTTGGTTGTGGGGGAGTGCGGCCTTGGCTCAGGTGGCTTCCGCGAAATGGCTCTCGATCCGGGCGACAAGCCACTTGCGCCGTTCGGCGGCTTGCATCCGCTCGCCGACCGGCTTCTGAGGTCCGGGCTGGAGTTGCGCCTTTGCCTTGGCAATGGAGTCGTCAATCTGGTTGATGACGCGCCGGGGGATGTAGACCGGCGCGGATGTGTCGGCATCCGAGAGTTGAGGTCGTGCCATTCGATGTTCCTTCTGTTAGCAGTTACTACGAAGCGAGAAGGCGCTCCGCCGTGTCACAACCGATTAGATACGGAAGAATCACATCACGTTCAAAGTATGTATGTTGGGGGTAATTACCCCCCAAGTAATTACCCAGGTTTGCGACGAGACCGCGATGGCCGTTCCACGTGGCAATCCTCGTCGTCATCATGGAATCCCTCGGCCAGTTCTTCGAGGAAACTCTCGTGGTTCCCCACAAACGCTTCGAGCGATTTCAGAAAACCCGGCACGTCCTTGACTTTCTTTCCTGCTTTCACCGCCTTTCGTGCGGTCTGGGGTTTCCCTTGGTCGTCGAGGCCGAGACCGTGGCGATCCGTGAGCTTACGGTAGGCAGATTCCGAGGTTTCCCCTTCCGCGACAACTTCCCTGAATTCCAGCCACATCAGGAAATTCCGAAGGCTCTTGTCGGGCTTGCCTTTCCGCATCAGGTGCTTGACCACCGGCCAAGGAAAGGATTCCAAACCCTGTTCACCAAGTCTCTCAAGCTCTCCTTTAATGGTGTCCATTGGCATTGCCGACAGCGCCGCGTCCAGTCTCTCAAGCGCGAACCTTTTCTGCTCTTCCTCAAGCACCCCCTTCATCCCCTGGGAGTGGTCAAGGTCTGGCAGGCAATCTTGGATTAGTTCCGCCAGTGTCTTTTTAAGCAGGCCGTCGCCCGTCATCGGCTCTCTCCCGCAAGGAAAGCGGCCCATGAGGCCATCAGCTTGCGGCGCTTCTCCAAAAGGTCGCTGCGAGCATAGGCGGCTTCTGTCAAGTTCCTGACCGTGTGCGCCAATGACGCTTCCATCGTTGCATGATCGGCGTTCGTCCGTTCGGATGCCCATACCCGGAAGGACGTTCGGAAACCGTGCAACGTCGTGTCTATGCCAAGTCTCTTGAAGGTCTGTCGCAACGCTTGGTCGGAAAGCTGCTTCCCGCCGTCGCTGGGAAACACCAGGCCGGAACGTTCGCCATGGCTCCGCGCTTCGGCAACGAGTTCCATGGCGCGATCCGACAGCGGCACCCGATGCTCCCGGCCAGCCTTCATGCGCTCGGCGGGAATGGTCCACACACGGGCGTCAAGATCGATTTCCTCCCATGCAGCGCCCCGCGCTTCGCCGCTTCGCGCTGCCGTAAGGACCGCGAACTCGAACACGGCCTTTGAAGTCCATGAGGCAGTTGAATCCCTGACCGCCGTGATCGCTTCCGTCACTTCCGAGTAGTGCAGCGCCTTGAAGTGCTTCCTTCCCCCTGCAACGCGCTTCGGGAGGGCCGCGCCGATTGCCTCACCCGCCGGATTGTCCTGCCGGTGGCCTTCCGCAATGGCCCACTTCATGACCTGCCCGATGCTGCGCCGCACCTTTTCGCCAGTATCGCGCTTGGTGTTCCAGAGCGGCGTCAGGACGGCAAGCACGTCGGCGGTCGTAATCTCGGCGACGGACATTTTCGCCAATCGCTTTGCGTGAGTGCCCAGGCGGTTGCGAAACTGCGGGACCGACTTGGCGTGTTTCCAGGTGGGGCCGTGCAGATTGATGACGGCTTCCACGGATTCGGCGA
>CBDETH010000001.1:0-5280 GCA_965242885.1 bacterium | reverse complement strand
AAGCAGCAGCAGCGAACGCTCTGCTGCGGGACTTCCCGGCTCTCCTCCGCCGGCACTCGACTAGAAGCCGGACGGACGTCCAGCTCCGAGCGACTCGGAGCACGATGCCGCGGCGCGCGAAGCGGGCATACAACGCTCTCAACCCATGCCCAGAGAGCTAGCGAATCCATTGGCCCTCAACACCGACACAGTAACCAACCCCTCCCCGTTCATGTGGCCCGGCGGAAAGTACCGGATGCGGGATGTCTTGATTCCCATGCTTGGATCGCCGCTCATGTCCCCGTTTCTGGGCGGCGGCGGGCTGGAGATTGTGCACGCATCCCACGGAGCGGACGTCGTTGGCTTCGACGCCGACCCCGCACTAGTGAGGACTTGGCACGCGATCCTGTCCGACCCCGCCGAGTTCGTCAGTGAAGTCAGGCGACTGCTGCCGCTCACACGACCGGCGAGGCGGGCCATGTACCGTCGACTCCCACACGTCACTCCTGCGGAGTTCTACCTGCTCAACTGGTCCGCGTACGGCGGAAAGATGCTGGACAGTAGTGGATCGTCCAAGAATCTCGTATTCATGGACTCCAGGCTGGGCAGACTGGCAGAATTTCGCACCACACTTCGCGTCGGACTGGGGTCTTTCGACGACACTATCCCGGCCTATCCCGACCGTTTTCTGTACGTCGATCCACCCTATGTCGATCAGGAGTTCTATCGACATTCCGCCATCGATCACGGGATGCTCAGAGACATGCTGAGAGAGCGTGACGGGTGGGTTCTGTCCTACGCCGATCATCCGCTGGTTCGAAGAATGTATCGCGGATGCTCCATACAGGAATCATCACGCCAGCACTTCGACAACACACCTAGGAGACGAGTTGAGCTCATCATTCGACCCTGACATCCCCATGGCGCCAGTGTGAAGAATCCATCCCCGTTCAAATGGCCTGGCGGCAAGTTCGTGATGCGGAACGTCCTGATTCCAATGCTTGGATCGCCCCTCATGTCCCCATTTCTAGGCGGCGGCGGAATGGAGCTTGTGTTCGCCTCCCGCGGAGCGGACGTTCTGGGCTTCGATGCCGACCCCGAACTAGTTGGGACTTGGCATGCGATCCTGTCCGACCCGCCCGAGTTCGTCGGCGAAGTCAGACGACTGTTGCCTATCACGCGATCCGGGTACCGCCGACTGTACGCCAAACTCCCGCACATCACCCCCGCGGAGTTCTACGTGCTCAATTGGACTTGCTACAGCGGAATGATGAGACGTCGCGGCGGGTCTTCCTTTGGCCTTATCCACATGGACTCCAGGCTGAACAGACTGGCAGAATTGCGCACCACACTCCGCGTCGGGCTGGGGTCTTTCGAAGACACTATTCCGGCCTATCCCGACCGCTTTCTGTATGTCGATCCGCCCTATGTCGATCAGGAGTTCTATCGACATTCCGCCATCGATCATGCACTGCTCAGAGACATGCTGAGAGAGCGTGACGGGTGGGTTCTATCATATGCCGATCATCCGCTAGTACGGAGGATGTACAGCGGATGTTCCATGCAAGAGGCACGTTTGAAGCAATTTCGGCCTGACTTGAGAGGACCACGCGTGGAACTCATCATACGTCCGTGACATCCCCATCCGCATTGGTAAATTTATTAATGCCAATGCCATTAGCGAAGGTATTAGCTGAGGAGCTCACACTAATAAACCCCACGTCAGACCCCATTAGCAATCGAGTATTAGTGATTTCCCCCCCCTAGGGGGGAAGGATTAATAAAATCGGGTCGAAAGCAAGGAATATGGCCAAGAAACACCTCGACAAGTTCCGCGAACTGACTCGCCCCGTACCCTGGGGGATCGACACCCCGCGCAAAGGGTGGAACACCAGGCCCATCCCGTCGAGCTGGGATGACACCCCGTCGCCTAGGGCAGTGACTCCGCTGCCGGGAGCGTTCATCCTCGACATCGACGACAAGATGCCCGACACGGGCGAGCGCAAGTTCACGGTCGAGGACCGGCTGGCGGCCCTCGACTTCATCCGGGAGTCCGCCAGGTTCCCCGGATCGATCATTGCTCACGTCCGCACAGCCCGCCGGCCCGAGGACCCTCTGCACGGACACTGGCTCATCCGCCGCCGTATCGGCCCGCCCCCCTCCCGCAATCACGACTTCGGGGAGACCATCCGGAGCGAGGAGGACTGGGCATGGTGCTACAACAACGCCCGTCCACCGCTCCGCGAGATCGCCCGCACGCTCGGGGAGATTCTCCGGGACTCCGCCACCGGAGACCACGGGGGCTGCCACAATCTCGCCTACCGGTGGGGTGTCTGGCTGGGCAAGGAAGGTGCTCGCGAGTCCGACTTGCGGTTCGTCTGGAAGCCCCTCGACGGGGTGTGGACGAGCGGGGCGGGGGACATACGCCGGGCTGTCCGAGACGGATGGGCGAAAACCCGTCGCAGGGACGGGACGAAGCCATGGCCGAACCTTGGGGATGTTGGTCTGATCTCGGAGACCGCGCCCGCTCCTCCGGTGCCCGTCGTCCGCGACCGGAGCAGGACCACTCTGATCGGGGCCCACCGGGTGGTGGACATACACGGCCGGGCCGGAGCGGGCAAGACTTTCGCCGCGATAGCTCTCACACGGCAGGCGGAAGGGCGAGTCGTGTGGGTGGTCTACGAAAAGCTGGCGTCCACCACTAACCGGCTGCGCCGGGTGCTGGACGACGAGGCCCGCGCACGGGTGAGGGTCCTTGACGGCCACGCTATGGGCCGGGACTGGGCCATCGACGACGTGCTGGAGGACATGGCCATGGTGCCCGACCCCGGCCTTGTCATCATCGACTCAGTGTCGAGCTCGGGGTGCCCGATCAGTGGGGAGAACATCGAAGAATGGGCGTCCGGGAAGGTGCGCCCATGGTCCACAGAGCAGTCGGCGGTCGTCCTGCTGGACCACGCCGCCCGGCGCGAGGAGGAGGACCGGAGCCCCGGTGCCATCGGGTCCACCACTAAGACCGCACTGGTCGAGGCCAGCTACCTGGTGGACAGCTCCGAGAAGGTCACCAGCGGTATTCGGGAGCTGCTCACGCGAATGGTCCTCGTGTGTGTGAAACAGAACGACAGCGAGGGTACCCCGAGTCAAATGACCGTTGAGATCGACGAATCCGGCTCGCACCCCGTGATCGCCGCCCATCTAGGTCAGGCCGAGCGCGATCAAGCCATCTTTGCGCGGGTCGCGGCCGGTGAACCCCAGACTCAAGTGGCCCGCGACTTCGGGATTTCCCAGGGCCGGGTCAGTCAGATCCACGACGCGCAGAGGAAGAAGAACGCATCTCGTGCCTAGAAAACGAAAGACATGCCCTCTGACTTGGCGTTTTACCGACAGAATGCGTTTCTGTGTTGGACTGCCAAGAAATTCCCCGAGAAATTTTCACCCCCTCTGACGTGCGGTTTTGTGGATTTCGCGAGAAATAAGGCCACCGGGGACTTGCGCGTAGTGAGGAAGAGCGCTATGGTGGATACCGTCCCATCGACAACACAAGGAGAATGACATGCACATCAACCCCACACAGCGGAGGATCGAGGAGCTCACAGGCCGCCCGATCCCCGGCGCGGGGGGCCATGGCACTGCCATGCGCCTCCAGGCCAAGTGGGCCGCCGAGGCCGTCACGCTCGGCATGCCGCGGGAGACCGCTCGGCAGTGGATCGTGACCGACGTCGGTCCCCAGTCGCACCCGGGCTACGAGCGGGCCCTGGACGAGTTCGAGCGGCTCACTGAGTCGCACTGCTGAGGGGGTCCCAGCCGGTCGCGGGAGTCGGAGCCCGCGGCCGGGTGGAATTCCCCCCACAACGACACAGGGAGAATCAAATGAAGACGTACACAGTGGTCGATATCGACACCGAACGCCGGCATGGCATCGAGAAGGCCGAGAGCGCATTCGAAGCCGCCGCCCGCTTCGGGCTGCGAGTCGGGTCCGACGTGTTCGCAGAGCAATCGGTGCGAGATGGCCGGGACGGGCACTTCGCGATGATCTCCGGCCGGCTCACCCGCACCGGTGAGTGGCGCGTCTTCCGAGTGACACCGGTGGCGGGATGATGGAGCGGACAAGGCACGAGATGGGCCGGTACGACGTCATCATCACCACCCATCCAGGCGGTCGGGCCGAGTTCACGGCGGTGGACATGTGCCGCGAGCTCGCCGACTACCGGAGCCCCCACTACTACCGCTCCGCCGGCGGGGCACTGGCAGCCGCGAAGCGGTGGATCATCAAGCAGCACGGGGGACGGCTCCCGTGACCGACAGAGTGCGCGTGGTCGAGCCCCGGGACGGCGCGTGGGCCGTCGTCGTGGACTGGGACGGCGACGGCGACTGGGAGGCCGCCGACGACTGGCTAGCGACCCGCTCGGAGGCAGAGGCACTGGCCACCGTGATCCGCCGCGAGCTCCTCGGATGAAAGACATGCCCTCTGACTTGGCGTTTTACCAACAGAATGCCTTTTTGCGTTGGCTTTCCAAGAAATTCCCCGAGAAATTTTCACCCCCTCTGACGTGCGGTTTTGTGGATTTCTTGGAGAAATCGACTCGCCAAGGGTTGCGCGGAGCGAGGAAGGGTGTAGATTGATGCCCATGACGAAGTACACGATGTTCTCTGACGGGGTGCGGCGTTCCGTCCGCACCGCTAGCTCGGCCGAGGAGGCCCTCAAGGCATTCGCCCGGCCGGTGTTCCGGGCCGAGCTCAAGGTCGTGACCTACAGCACGCCGGACGGGTGGGAGGCCGCACAGGCGTTCGATTATGGCCGCCAGCTGCGCATTTCGGCCATCGCGATCCCCCAGCAGCAGTAGACCGACAGCACACAAGCAAGGAGAAATCAGATGGACCCCGCCACCACACTGCCGCCGCTCCCCGCCGGAGCCGAGGCCCTCAGCCTGTCCACCACTGAGGCAGTCGCCGTCCGGTCCGCCGTCGAGCGGGTCGCCAGTACCGGGGCTGCCGGCCGTCGGGCCGCTGTGGAGGCCCGCACCGCGCTGAGCCTGCTGCTGGGCCGGTCGCAGTCGGCCCGCCGCTCCGAGCTGGTCCGGCTGGCCCTGGCCGGCACATCATCCGCCCGCTAGGTCCCCAGCCGGTCGCGGGAGTCGGAGCCCGCGGCCGGGTGGGAATCCCGCCAACAACAAACAAGGAGAAATCAAATGAGGAAGCACGAAGCGGTCACGACCATCTCGCACCGGCTCGACTCGCTCCGAGCGCACGCCGCCGCATCCCAGTGGTGCACTGAGTGCGGCGAGCGGGACGTGGCGACCA